>CAYXNM010000101.1:0-9858 GCA_964466385.1 uncultured Rhodobacter sp.
CAACTGCGCCCCAGGCGCGACCTTATTCGGCCGTGCTGGGTTGTCGGCAATCTGGTCATTCCCGATCTGAGCGAGATCGTCAGAACGCGGGATTACCGGCATTTCTTTGACAATGTGCTGTTTACCCCGGAAATACGTGAAAAACTCGATGAAGTGCGCAATCTCGATCTGCCCGAAAAGCGTGTCGCGATTCATCTGAGGGGCGGTGACGTCGTTTACGGAAATTCACGCAAGCGGTTCTCGGCCGCTCGGGATCTGTCGCTGACTCTGGCGGTCGCCGAGGAGATCTGCCAACGTCAACTGGACCTCGGATATACGGTCTATATTTTTGGTGCCACAAGGAATGATATCGACTATCTGACAAACAAATATCCGGGCGCCCGTTCGACCTACGATCTGGACTGGTCCCCCACGGACGATCCGACCTCCGTCCTCCGCGAAGTGGCGCTGATGGCTGACTGCGAAAAACTGTTCGCAGCGAAGATATCCGCTGTTTCCGACCTCGCGTCCCTGTTGGGGAGGGCCGCGTTCTTCACCGGTTGCGATGTGCTGCCCCCTGAGGAAGAATACCGGGTTTCGTCAAGGTGTATTAAGTCGGGCATTGCCAGTGGGTTTCATCCGCTACAGCGCGCGTACCTTCAGTTCAGCGCCTTCCTGACCGCGCCCGCAAGCGTCCCGATCGGGCAATTGAAATCCTATGTTCTCCGCGCATTGGACGACGACGATGATCGCATACAATATTGGTTTCTCGCGTATCTGTGTGCCCTGGCGGAGGAGGATGACGCATTGTTGGCAATCAGTCGTGCACGCCTTGAAACACGCCTCGACACCAGCCCGGAAAACTATTTCGAGAATGAAAACTACGTCCGACGCTTTGTTCGCCTGAACGAGCCATCCGTCCAGCGTCTTTTGCACGCGGCATCCAGATCCGCGATGTTGACGCCGGCCCAGAATACGCTCGTTGCGAAAATGCTGCGGTAGGCCCGGCGGGAAAATCCGTGACAGCCCGAAATCGCCCCAATAACCCCCGGCCGCACCCTCTTTTCAGGCGAACCACATGGCCTGAATCCTGGGCAAGGTCAGCTTGCGATCATCATCAGATCCATGCAATAAGCCAGCTTGGCACGAGGAGTTCATCATGATTTTCATCATTGGGTCGGCAAAATCCGGGACCACATGGTTACGAAGCTGTTTTTCGCATGTCACACCCGTTCCGAATTTCAATGAATGGTGTTTTACCGAGTTCGCAGAAGCCATCCGCAAGCACGTTGCGACCTATGGTTTCGTATTGTCTGCGGAAGTTCAGGATCGCGTTGCCACGCGGGCAATCCGGGATGGTTGGCAAGGCCTGATCGACGCGGCCACCCCCGGCGCTGTCACGGACAAAAGCGCTTATCCGACCGGTTTACGGCGTACTTCCCCTGAGAAACGCATTCTTCACGCCGGTGCGGTGAGTGTGGCCAAAAAGTATTTTCCGGAAGCGAAAACCATATTGATGGTTCGCGACCCCCGGGCGGTCTATAATTCGCTTCAGCATTTTCGAAGCCACAGAAAGGCGGAGCAGCACGGCGTTCTCAGCACCGTCGGGCACAAGATCGGGGCCAGACTGAAATCGGTCAATCCCACGGATTTTGCCCAAAGCTGGAACGATCAGAACAGAAGTTGGCTGGCGGACCGTCCGACGGCAGTTTGTCGATACGAAGACCTGAAATCGAATTTTTCCGAAACGCTGCAACATGTATTGGAGGCCTGCGAATTCACGATGTCCGATCAGGAACTCCTTGAAATACAAAACGCGGAATATGACATCCGCAAGGTCGAGCGCAGACAGGAAAAACTTTTTCGTTCCAATGATGTAACAGTGGGTGAGCCGAAGGTGTCCAAGCAGTATCGAAAAGGCGAAATCGACGACTGGAAAAAACACCTGACGCAAAAAGAGCTGAAAGTGATTACCTCCAGGGCAAATGCGGTAATGACGGAACTGGGTTACATCTGATCCAACACTTTTCCCTCCCGCGCTTCTTGAAGGTGAGATCGCGCGGACCTTAAGAGCGGCGCCGTGCCGGCGAAAAAATCATGACCGCAACTCTGCCAAGAACAAGCGCCAATCATGGACACTCCCAAAAAAACGGCCTTACGCGGCGAAATTCTGCCTGTTTCCCGTGGATCCACCGATCCCACGAACAAACCTCTTTCCAAAGCCGCCGCGCGTGCCTATGGTCGCGATCTGTCGGGTGGCCTTGTAAAGATTAAACTGTAAAAGAACTTGATGAATATTCTGACCACCACGCACGAGCTGGCCGCGTTTTGCAATGAGGCCGCAAACCACCCTTACGTGACGCTTGATACGGAATTCCTGCGCGAGCGGACGTATTATTCAAAGCTTTGTCTTGTCCAGATTGCCATGCCGGGCGAGGGCGACGAAAACGCGGCCCTCATCGACGTGCTTTCCGGCAAGATCGACCTGTCACCGCTTTACGATCTTTTTCGCGATACGTCCGTCGTCAAGGTATTCCATGCTGCGCGGCAGGATCTGGAGATATTCTATTTCGATCAGGGCGTGTTCCCCGACCCCTTTTTCGACACGCAAGTCGCCGCGATGGTCTGCGGCTTTGGTGAACAGGTCGGCTATGAAACGCTGGTGCGAAAGATCCTGCGCCGGGGGGTCGACAAATCCTCGCGCTTCACGGATTGGGGCCACCGCCCGCTGACCGACAAGCAGCAAACATACGCCCTGGCGGATGTCACGCATCTTCGCGGCGTCTATGAGCATTTGTTAAAGGCGATCAGGAAAGCCGGTCGCCTGAAATGGGTCGAGGAAGAGATGGAAACCCTCACGGATCCCGGCATTTACGAGGTGGAACCTTCGGAAGCCTGGAAACGGATCAAGACGCGGTCAAACTCGGGCCGTTTCCTTGCGGTCGTGCGCGAACTGGCACGGTTTCGCGAAGAGTATGCGCGTACGCGCAATGTTCCGCGCTCACGTGTCTACAAAGATGACGCCTTGCTGGAAATCGCCTCCAACAAGCCTTCCGGTATTGCTGAACTGGGGAGGTCGCGACTGCTCCTGCGAGAGGCGCGCCGGGGGGACATCGCCCAAGGTATTCTGGCCGCGATCAGAACCGGACAAAACTGCGCGGAGGAGGACTTGCCGCGCCCGCAACCCATGCCGGAAAGGGCCAATGGGAACGAAGGACTGGCGGATTTGCTGCGTGTTTTGCTGAAAGCAAAGGCCGAGGAGGCCGGTGTTGCGGCCAAGCTGATTGCGACCGCGGCGGACCTCTGCGACATTGCGGCGGGCAAGACGGATGGTCACGCGCTGAAAGGCTGGAGGAACGAGGTTTTCGGCAAGGATGCAAGACGCCTGCTGGAAGGCAAGGTTGCGCTTTCGGCTGACGGGCGCACCGTCAAGCTGGTTGACGTCTGACGGCGCGGCGCAAACCCCTGATATTTAGCGATTTTCGCGCTGACGGCGTGTGGTTTACAGGTCTGCGCCCTAGTGACCTTGTCCCAACGGCCCGACTGACAGACCCATCTCAATCGCGTGTGGGCAGGGGCACTTCCGGGCTGAGGGCGACGTTGAGATTTACCCCGGGCCGGTTAACAGGCGCTGCAAGCGCCCCGGCCCTGCGTCTGCCCGTCCCGGCGGGCTGGCGCAATCGCCGATGTCGCGCATCCCACTGATTTCGTTCGGACTTTGCCGGGATAAACTGCCGCGAACCGGCGTTTTGCGCACCACCCCACGGGCAGCCGCAGGGCCGTGCGGGGATGGATTGAACCGGGGCAAACCTCAACGTCGCCTTCAGACCAACTCCGGTCTTTTTCACCCACATGAAAAAGGTCAACGAAAAGGGCCGTTGGTATTACTCCAAAGTCCGCATCATTGATGTCCTTTGCCCCCCGGATTGCCCGCAATCCGGTTCGCGCCCGCCTCGTTTGCCTTATAAAGAAAGGCCGTTGCAGGCTTCAACAAGCCCACCCCCGGAGTCGGGCGCGAACCTGACGTTTTTCCCGATTTCAATGATGCGGGCTTCGGAAATAGTTGCTAGCGGCGAACTGTGTGTTTGTTGCGCTGGCCGCGCACCTCGATCCGGCTGACCCCGATCAGTGTCTGGGTCGAAATGAAACGCCCCACCAGAACCTCGCGCGACTGCTTTGTGCCGGTCGCCTGCTGTGATGTCGGGGCGGACAGGTGGAATTCATAGACCAGCGTTCCCTTGTCGGGCTTTTCATCGTTGAGCGGGCGCAATTCGGCTTGCCAGTTCCCTTGTGTCGTCGGCAATCCAACGGCGCGGACGATCGCGCCGCCCGGTACGCGATCCACCTTCAGCGAAACGATCCGGTCGACCATTCCCTTGGTGTCCCCCGGTGCAATGACTGTGGCGATCTGGACAGTCTTTTCTTCCTTGCTCCGCCCGAACCAGTTTGCCGGATTGAGGCGGCTGTCGCGCACCGCCCCGCAGGACGCCAGAAAAATCAAGAGCGTCGTGGCTGAAATCAGTTTGGTCATTGCTGCGGTCCCGGATTGCCTGATGCCCCTGAATAACCCATGAACGCGCACCTTGAAAAGGGCTGCGACGCGGCTTTGACAGCTTTTCCGTCTGGACAGGAGCAAAGCGGCATCATAGGTCAACATCTGTCGGTCCCTTGGAAAGTTTCATCATGACCAGCAGGGCTTTTGAAGATATTGCCGAGAATTTCGCGTTCCTCGATGAGTGGGAGGACCGCTATCGCTATGTCATCGATCTGGGCAAGGCGATGGCACCGCTTGACGCTGGTCTGAAAGTGGCGGCCACGAAGGTCGATGGTTGCGCCAGCCAGGTCTGGCTTGTGCCGTTGATCCAGGGGCAGGGCAGCAACGCGGTTTTCCGTTTTATCGGCGACAGCGATGCGATGATCGTCCGCGGCCTGATCGCCATCCTGACGGCCCTTTACGACGGTTTGAGCTGCGCGGACGTTCTGGGCGTCGACGCGGGCGCAGCGCTGGCCCGTTTGGGGCTGGATCAACACCTTTCCGCTCAACGCTCCAACGGGTTGCGCGCGATGGTGGAGCGTATCCGACAGGAAGCACAAAAATCACAAGAGGCCGCGGAATAGATGAGCAACCTTTTTCAGAAGCGTCTGGCAGAGCAGGGCTGGCTGCTTGCCGATGGTGCAACGGGCACCAACCTTTTCAACATGGGCCTGGAGGCCGGCGAGGCACCCGAGCTTTGGAATGAACAGCACCCCGACAAGGTCGTCGCCCTTTATCAGGGCAGCGTGGATGCGGGTTCGGATCTGTTTCTGACGAACTCCTTTGGCGGCAATCACGCGCGGTTGAAACTGCACAATGCCCAGTCGCGGGTTGGCGATTTGAACCGGATCGCGGCGGAAATCGGGCGCGAGGTTGCCGATCGCTGCGACCGGGTTGTGATCGTGGCGGGGTCAATGGGTCCGACGGGCGAAATCATGGAACCCGTGGGGAGCCTGTCCCATTCCGTTGCCGTTGAAATGTTTCACGAGCAGGCCGAGGGGCTGAAAGCGGGCGGGGCGGATATCCTGTGGGTCGAGACGATCTCGGCACGTGAGGAATTTCTGGCCGCTGCTGAGGGTCTGGCACTTGCGAACATGCCGTGGTGCGGCACGATGAGCTTTGACACCGCCGGGCGCACGATGATGGGGCTGACCTCGCGCGACATGGTTTCGATGGTTGCATCCATTGATCCGCAGCCCCTGGCGTTTGGGGCCAATTGCGGGGTGGGGGCCTCGGATCTGCTGCGCACCCTCAAGGGGTTCACGGCCCAAGAACCCGATCTTCCCCTGATTTCCAAGGGCAACGCGGGCATTCCAAAATACGTGGACGGGCATATCCACTATGACGGGACACCGGAACTGATGGCTGAATACGCGGTCCTTGCCCGCAATATCGGGGCCTCGGTCATCGGGGGGTGCTGTGGGACAATGCCTGAACATCTGACGGCCATGCGCGCCGCGCTTGAGACCCGGTCACAAGGTGAGCCACCCTCGCTGGACGAAATCGAAACGATCATCGGGCCGTTTTCATCGGAATCCGATGGAACGGGCGACCAGGCCACCGCTACAAAAAGGCGTTCCAGCCGCCGGCGCCGCGGCTAGACCGCCAAAGGCGGCGTCGGAATGAGAAAGCAGAATGTCGCTTGGGGTGCAGATATTTCCCTGAGACAAGTCGATTTTGCCATAATAGCCCACGCCGGAACCCCGGTTTCACCCATCACAGGACGCACCCATGTCTGACGAACAAGAAGACGACATCATCCTTTCGGACCTCGACGACGAAGAACTGACGTTGCAGATGCACGACGACCTTTATGATGGTCTGAAGGAAGAAATCGAAGAAGGCGTCAATATCCTGCTGGGGCGGGGCTGGATGCCTTACGACGTTCTGACCAAGGCGCTGGTCGAGGGCATGCGTATCGTGGGCGTTGATTTTCGCGACGGCATCCTTTTCGTGCCCGAAGTGCTGCTTGCCGCCAATGCGATGAAGGGGGGGATGTTCATCCTCAAACCGTTGCTGGCGGAGACCGGCGCACCGCGTCTGGGGCGCATGGTCATCGGCACGGTCAAGGGTGACATTCACGACATCGGCAAGAACCTTGTCACGATGATGATGGAAGGCGCCGGGTTCGAGGTCACCGACCTTGGCATCAACAACCCGGTTGAAAACTATCTGGAAGCGCTGGAAAGCGAAGAATACGACATTCTTGGCATGTCAGCGCTTTTGACCACGACCATGCCCTATATGAAAGTCGTGATCGACACGATGGTCGAAAAGGGCATGCGTGACGATTATACGGTCATGGTTGGTGGTGCCCCCCTGAACGAGGAATTCGCCAAGGCAATCGGTGCCGACGCCTATTGTCGTGACGCCGCGGTCGCCGTGGAAACGGCCAAGGATTTCATGGCCAAGAAACACAACCAGTTGGGTGCCTGACCTGCGGGGTCAAAGGGCCGTTTTGCCGGTTTGAAAGCTTGCGAAGAAGTGATGGGAATTTACGGACCCGACCTGTCGCGCATTCACGCCGAAGCCTATAGCGACACGTTTCGCGACGCCTTTCCATGGCTTGTCGAACAGATCAGGGCCGCGTGCTCAGACCCAAGCCTGTTGGACGCTGGGTGCGGCAGCGGTGCATGGCTTGGGTTCGCGAAAGATGCTGGAATAAAGGCGCAGGGTGTCGATATTTCGCGCGACTTCGTGGACATGTGCGTTTCGGATGGCCTTGCCGTGCGCTGCGCTGATCTGAACACCGTCGATCTGCCCAAAGGTCTGACCGCCGTGACCGCACTGGGCGAGGTTTTGGCCTATCGACCGGCGGCACTGTGTCCTTTTGCGTCCGAGGTTGCGCGGGCGCTGGAACCGGGGGGCGTTTTCCTCTTTGATCTGACGTCGCCGGGCTGTGTCGGCCATGCGGTCCGATCGGCGGGCGAGGGGTGGACCCTGACCGCGGATATCGAGGTTGACGGCGCAATCCTGACGCGAACAATCACGACGGATGTCGGGGGACATGTGCGAACGGAAAGGCACCAACAAGTGCTTTTTGAGCCAAAGGACGTTGTCTCTTTGCTGAGTGAACTTGGATTTCATGTGGAAATCATGCCAAGTTACGGCCCTGTGGCGCTGTTGCCGGGACGATTTGCAGTGAAAGCGATCAGGGTATGAGCCTGCCAAGCGACGAAATGCTGACGGAGGACGGGGCACATCTTGTCGCGGGCAAGGCCGGTCGCATCCTGTTGCTTGCCTGCGGGGCCATCGCGCGCGAGGTTCTGGCCCTGATCGAGGCCAATGGCTGGACCCACATGGATCTGACCTGTCTGCCTGCCAAACTGCACCTCTATCCCGACCGGATCACCGGTGCGGTCGAAGCGGCCGTCAACAAGGCCCGCACCGACTATCAGGAAATCTTTGTGCTGTACGCGGATTGCGGAACCGGCGGGTTGCTGGAAAAGAAATGCCAGGAACTGGGCGTGAAAATGCTGGAGGGACCGCATTGTTATGCCTTTTTTGAAGGCGTCCAAGGGTTCGTGGCCCGGTCTGAATCCGAATTTTCGGCCTTTTACCTGACCGATTTTCTGGTCCGGCAGTTCGATGCGTTTATCTGGAAACCCATGGGTTTGGACCGGCACCCGGAACTGCGGGACATGTATTTCGGGAACTACACCAAACTCGTTTATCAGGCGCAAACTGATGACATGGACCTGCGTGCGCTGGCGCAAGGTCACGCCGAGCGGCTTGGGCTTCAATTCGAGTTTCGGTTTACCGGATACGGTGATTTGTCGAAGGCTTTGCGATCACTCGATCCGATGGTCTGATTGGCGGGGTTGACGGAGGACAAGGCTCCGGTTATTGAAAATGCGAATTATTCGCAATAGAAAGTCGAATCCCAGAATGTCCCACGCCGACCCCGCCCTTGACGCTGCGAAAGAGGGAGGATGGAAATACCCCAGACGCCGTCCCAGCCTGCCTGAATCTTTCCAGTCGGTCGCGGTTGCAAAGTCGGGTTTCTGGCGGCGCTTTGCGTCCTTTTTCGGACCGGGCTATCTGGTCGCCGTCGGATATATGGACCCGGGCAACTGGGCGACGTCGCTGGCGGGAGGTTCGGCGTTTGGCTATACGCTGTTATCGGTCATCCTCTTGTCCAATTTCATGGCGATCCTGCTGCAGGCATTGGCATTGCGGCTGGGGATCGCGTCGGGGCGCGATCTGGCGCAGGCGTGCCATGATGCGTACCCGCGATGGAGCAGCGCCATCCTCTGGATTCTTGCCGAAAGCGCCATCATCGCAACCGATCTGGCCGAAGTCATCGGAACCGCCATCGCGCTGGAGCTTTTGTTCGGCATTCCGCTGCCTGTCGGGGTCGTTCTGACCGCGCTTGACGTGGTTCTGATCCTGTGGCTGCAAAACCGTGGATTTCGCAAGCTCGAAGCGGTGGTGATCGCGCTCAGCGCCGTCATCGCGGTCTGTTTCGCCATCCAGATGGTCTATGCCGACCCGGTCCTTGGCGATCTTGTCGCCGGATTCATTCCCAGAACGGATATCATCACCAACCCGGATATGCTGTTCGTGTCGTTGGGGATCATTGGCGCGACCGTGATGCCGCACAATCTTTACCTGCATTCGTCGATCATCCAGACCCGCCAAACCGGCGAAACGACGCGGGAAAAACGCGATGCAATCCGCTTGGGAACGATCGATTCAACGGTTGCTCTGATGTTTGCGCTTTTCATCAACGCCTCGATCCTGATCCTTGCGGCAGCGGCGTTTCACACCACCGGCCAGTTCGAAGTTGCCGAGATTCAGGATGCACATCGCCTGTTGTCGCCAACGCTTGGCGCGCCGTTTGCGGCGGGGTTGTTCGCAATCGCGCTGTTGGCTTCGGGCCTGAATTCGACTGTCACGGCCACCTTGTCGGGCCAGATCGTGATGGAGGGGTTCATCAATCTGCGGCTGTCACCATGGCTGCGGCGGCTCGTCACCCGTGGGATCGCGATCATGCCGGCGGTTTTTGTGACGGCGCTGTTCGGGGAAAGCGGCACGGCCCGGCTTTTGATCGCCTCGCAAGTGGTGCTGAGCCTGCAACTGCCGTTCGCCATTGTGCCGCTGGTCCTGTTCACGGCGAGCAGGGCCAAGATGAACGGCCTTCAGGCACCGCGCTGGCTGACCGCGGTCTGCGCATTGATCGCGATTGTTCTGATCACCCTCAACATCAAGCTGATCGTCGATGTGGCAACCGGAAGCGTCAGCCTCTGATACCAACTGCGCGGCTGATTGACCTTCCCAATTGCGTGTGGGCAGGGCCGCTTCTGGCCTGAACGGAGCGTTGATATTTGCCCCGGGCCGGTTAA
>CAYXNM010000102.1:0-9823 GCA_964466385.1 uncultured Rhodobacter sp.
CGAGTTTGTACTTGGCAGACGTGCGTTTGGTCACGGCTGGATCCTTTCAGTTGTCAGGCCTTGCGAAATTGGCCGCAAAACCCATTGAAAGGTGCTTTCCTTTCCCTGACCGGCACCGGTCGCGGGCGACAGGCATCCCCTTGCGGGGGCCACAAACACCAAAAAACCGGGCGCAACACCCGGATGCGCGCGTTATAGGCCCATCAAAGTCAGAGTCAATGGGCGATCTTCCCCGGATCACCCCTGCCCGGCACCGCTGTCGAAAGTCCCGTCCCCGCGCTAGGGAATCTTTGAATAACGTTGATTTTTTGCGGGAAATGTCAGCCCCCGCCCGGGTGGGGCCTTCGCCACCATGGCCAAATTCAAACCGTATCTGAAAACCGAGACATATCAAATTGATGCACCGCTCGCAAAAGCCCCCGCCGTGGGGCGGGCGGGGGCTGACATTTTTTGCAAAATGTCGAAACGTTTCAATCAGAGGGTCCCTACGAAAGAGCCGTATCACACCGCACGCAGGTTCCCTCATGGTCGTGTCGGCCAACTTCGGGCAGGATTTTCCAGCAGCGCTGGCACTTGTCCCCTTCAGCCAATTCAAAAACGACGCCGATGCCGTCGATATCCGGCAAGCGGAAGGCCTCGGCCGGGATCGGATCGGCGCTGAGGGTGATTTGCGACGTGATGCAGACATCCTGAAACGGAACCGAGCGCGCCATTGCCAGAACCTCAGAATCGCGCACATGCACCACCGGGGCCGCCTCGAGCGACGCGCCGATCGTTTTTTCCTGCCTCTGAATTTCCAAGGCCGCCGTCACCACCCGCCGGACCCGACGGATTGCGGCCCATTTCGCCGCCAGAGGATCATCGCGCCAATCGCCGGGCGTGTCCGGGAAATCCACCAGATGGACCGAGCTGTCTTCGCCCGGGAACCGCGTCAGCCAAACATCCTCCATCGTGAAGACCAGAACCGGCGCAAGCCACGTGGTCAGGCGGTGAAAGAGGATGTCGAGCACCGTTTGCGCGGCGCGGCGCGTCTGGCTGTCGTCGCCATCGCAGTAAAGCGCGTCTTTGCGGATATCGAAATAAAACGCACTCAGATCGACCGTGGCAAACTGGAACAAGGCCTGAAACACGCCCTGAAAATCGTACTTTTGATAGCCCGAGCGCACCAGATGATCCAACTCAGCCAATCGATGCAAAACCCATCGTTCCAGTTCCGGCATCTCGGCAACATCGACGCGATCCCTGTCGGAAAAACCGCTAAGATTTCCCAGCATGAACCGCATCGTATTGCGCAACCGTCGATAGCTGTCCGCGACACCTTTCAGGATTTCCGGCCCGATCCGCTGGTCATTGGTGAAATCGACCTGCGCCACCCAAAGACGGAGAATGTCGGCACCATATTGTTGCGTAACCTCGGCGGGCACGATTGTGTTGCCAAGGGATTTGGACATTTTCATGCCCTTTGCATCCAGCGTAAACCCGTGTGTCAGAACCCCGCGATAGGGCGCGCGCCCATTGGTGCCGCAGCTTTGCAACAGCGAGGAATGAAACCAGCCGCGATGCTGGTCCGTGCCTTCAAGGTAAAGGTCGGCAATGCCATCTTTGGCCCCGTCCTCACGATCGCGCAGAACGAAAGAATGGGTTGAACCGGAGTCAAACCACACGTCCAGAATGTCATCGACCTTGGTCCAGTCGGCCGGATCGTAAAGCCCCTTTAGAAAGCGTTCCTTCGCGCCGTCTTCGTACCAGGCATCCGCGCCACTTTCGCGAAAGGCAGCCGCGATGCGTTCGTTAACGACTGGATCCCGCAGGATTTCAACCTCGCCCTTGCCAAGTTCACGAATAAAGCAACTGAGCGGCACACCCCAGGCGCGCTGGCGGCTCATAACCCAATCGGGGCGCGCCTCCATCATCGAATAAAGCCGGTTCCGCCCGCTTGGCGGGGTCCATGTCACCTTGTCAATCTCGTTTAAGGCGCGCGCACGGATCGTCTCGCCGTTCGCAGCCATGCCGTCGTCAAGCACCTTGTCAATGGCGACGAACCATTGCGGCGTATTGCGATAGATAACCGGCGCTTTGGAGCGCCAGCTGTGCGGGTAGGAGTGCTTGATGCGGCCTCGGGCCAACAAGCCACCAACCTCGGCCAGCTTGTTCATCACGGCCGCATTGGCGTCGCCTTCCCAGTCCCCCTTTTTGGGCTTTTCCCTGAGAATGCGTGTGCCGCCGAAGAACGGCAGATCAGCCCGGAACGCGCCATCGTCCATCACGTTATAGGTGATGACCTGATCGAGCATACCCAGATCGCGATAAAGTTCGTATTCCTCCATCCCGTGCGAGGGGGCGCAATGGACAAACCCCGTCCCCTCGTCATCGGTCACGAAATCGGCGTGGCGGAAATCGCGCGGGGCATCCCACTCGCCGTTCGTGCCATCGATACCAGCCAGCGGGTGGAGAAGTTTGAGCGTTGCCAGATCCGCGGTCGGGGCATCGCCAAGGCGGCGATACATTCCGCCGTCAACGCGCGCCTTTTGAAACACCTGTTCGGCCAAATTGTCGGCCAACACATACCGCGTTCCGATGGTCGCCCAGCAATCCTCGGGGCGCGCGGTGACTTCGTAAACGCCATAGGAAATATCATTGCGAAAGACGACCGCCCGGTTCGAGGGCAGCGTCCAAGGCGTTGTCGTCCAGATCACCACGCGCGCATTTTCAAGCAACCCGGCGCCGCCCAGCACCTTGAAAACCACCCAAACGGTGAAACTTTCCTTGTCGTGATATTCGACCTCAGCCTCGGCAAGTGCTGTTTGTTCGACGGGCGACCACATCACCGGCTTGCTGCCGCGATAGAGCGAGCCGTTCATCGCGAATTTCATGAACTCTTCGGCGATCACAGCCTCGCTGCTGAAATCCATGGTCTTGTAGGGATGGTCCCAGTTGCCGGTCACGCCGAGACGCTTGAACTCCTCGCGCTGGATATCGACCCACTCATCGGCAAACTTGCGGCATTCGCCGCGCAGCTCGTTCACCGGCACGTCGTCCTTGTTCTTGCCCTTGGCGCGATATTGCTCTTCGATCTTCCATTCGATCGGCAGGCCGTGGCAATCCCAGCCGGGGATATAGCGCGCGTCCTTGCCCATCATCTGCTGACTGCGCACCACCATATCTTTCAGGATCTTGTTCAGCGCGTGCCCGATATGCAAATGCCCATTCGCATAAGGCGGGCCATCGTGCAGCACAAAATCCTTGCGCCCGGTTTTTTCACGCAGCCGGTCGTAAACGCCCAGGCGGGCCCAACGGTCCAGCCATTCAGGTTCGCGCTTGGGCAGGCCCGCGCGCATGGGAAAATCGGTTTTGGGCAGGTTCAGGGTGTCTTTATATTCAGGCGTATCGGCGCACATGTCCGTGGCTCCATCGAAAATCGTTGGGGGTGCTTTAGCAAAGGGCGGCGCGAGGTTCCATACGCCTTTTCCCGGCAACTCGTTGTCAGAGCGCCGGGGGGGTAATTCGGAGAATAGCGCCAAATAGCCAAGCCATGGCCGGGCTTATACGCAAGCCCCTCTGCCGGGTCCAGAGCGTTGACACCGTTTCAGGCAAAACCCACCCGGAGGGATGCGGAATGCCAGCCCGTCCGCTCCGTGAAGTGTCGGCGTCAGTGTCCGGGCAATCGTCAAAGGTCATCGTGACCTCATGGTCGGTTCCGAGGCTTAAGGCCATGACACCAACGACCATTTTCGTTAACCATTTTGCGTGGATGAAAAAGACCGGAGTTGGTCTGAAGTGCGGCGTTGACGTTTGCCCCGGTTCAATCCATCCCCGCCCGGCCCTGCGCCTGCCCGTGGGGTGGCGCCCGCAACGCCGGTCTGGGGCACTTTATTTCAGCAACGTCCGAACGAACGGGGTGGGGTGTGCGACATTGGCGATTGCGCCAGCCCGCCGGGACGGGCAGGCGCAGGGCCGGGGCGCTTTCAGCGCCTGTTAACCGGCCAAGGGCAAACGCCAACACCCCCTTTAGGCCCAGAAGCGGCCCCGCCCACACGCAATTCGGAGGGTCAATCAGTCGGGCGGTTGGTATGACATGCTCAAAACCCTGACCGATTGACGGGCCTGCGACGCCGGGCATTCTTCGCGAAGCGCCATGCACGGTCAAAACCAGCGGTTCGCCCCGGTTTCGTCTTGCCGCGTTCCGGTTTCCGTGGCACCAGAGCAGTTATGCGCCTTTGGAAATATCTCATCGACATCATGCTGTGGCCGGGCCGGACAGTGTTGGGCTATTTCCCGAATCTCGGGCCGGAGGAAGGGCGACTTGTTCATAACGTCGTCAACTATGTCCTTTGGCTGACCCTTCTTTGCGGCGGGCTGATCGCCGTTCTGATCAAAACCATGCCAGCGGTCTGAGTGCGCTGCAAAGGACGTCTCTCATCGCCCCGCAAACACACCGGTCAGCGCGTTCTTGACAAGCCCGGTGACTTTCGGGCGATCAAGAGCGGCGAAAGGCATGGGGCGGCACACTTCCAGTGCGGCGATCCCCACACGGGCGGTCAGCGCTCCGTTGACGACACCTTCGCCGAAACGACGCGAGACTTTGGAGACCAGCCCACCCCCGGCGAGCGAGCCGATCAGGTCATCGCCAACCGCGACCGCCCCGGTCGCAACCAGATGCAGCAAAACCGCGCGCAGCAGCCGCCACGACCCAAAGCTGCCGGTCCGCCCGCCGTATATTTCCGCGATCCTGCGCACCATGCGCAAATTCGCGCCCAGAACGCCGAGGACATCGAAAAGCGCCAGGGGCACGATGGCGGTGATCGTGGCGACCTGACGGGCAGACACCTCGATCTCGCGACGCGCGGCGGCGTCAAGGGGCGCCATCACCTCGCGCTCGCCGGCTTGCAACAGACCGTCCGCATCCAGCACATCGTCTTGCAATTGGTTCAGGTTCTCAATGGCCCACGAAAGATCATCGCGCCCGCGATAAAACCGCGTGATATCCGCCAGAACCTGGCGGGTCAGGGCCAGATCGTCCCGACTGGCCGCCTCCGCCACTTTGGCGCGCAGCTTTTCGATCCTGCCAAGGCGCACAAAAGAAACCCATTCCCGCAAAGCCAGACCGAGTGCGCTTGCGATCAGCACTCCCGCAACCACCATCGCACCGCGACCCAGCCAGATGTTGCGCCCCAGCAGCGAAAAGAAGAAATCCCACGCCCAAACCGCGACAAGAAGGCCGACAAAGGCAACGATCGCGGCCCGGAATACCCGCCAAAGACGCGAAGGGCGTTTGCCCGCCAGCAGTGCAAGCGTCTGCATTGCCTGCCCTTGGGGCGGTTTGACGTCGCTTTCGGGAACAACCGGAGCAGCCGAGGGGTTCACCGGGATTGCGCCCGCTTCAATCTCGATCAGGACGGGGCCATTGTTTCGGGTGGTCACAGGCGATCTCCAATCAGGAACTCAACGGCCTTGTCCAGGCGGATGTGGGGTGGGCCGAACCCAGGCCTGGGCTCCGGTCTGGCCGGGCTGAAATTCATGACCTGGTAATCTTCCTCCAGCCAGCGCTCGGCACCCTTGCGCGCCGGATCGAGCAACAGCGACGGATCAGACGGCAAGGCGCCGGGATAAAAGGCCGCAGTCCTGCCGTTCTTCAGCAGCCGGCCCCTGACGCAATCCAGCGTTCGCCCCTTGAAATCTCGGGTTTCCTCGACTGTTGCGCGCACGGCGGCAATCGACAACGCCGCGGTACCGGCACCCGCGAATTCGGCCCGGCCCCGCGCCTTTTCCACCAGCGCTTCCATGAAAGCGGTCAGTGCGGAATGTTGCTTGTGGTGCAGATGATCCGCCTTGGTTGCAGCAAACAGGACCCGATCCAGCCGTCGGCCAAAGACCCGCGACAGCCATGCCTTGCGGCCGGGTCGAAAGGCCCTGAGGATGTCCTCGACCGAACAGCCCAGATCGGCAACGGCGCGGGGACCGGCATGAATGGCGCCCAGCGCATCCACCAGCACGATCTGACGGTCGATATGCGCGAAATGATCGCGGAAAAAGGGTTTGACGATTTGCGACTTGTAGGCGTTGTACCGGCGCTCCATCTCGCGCCAGAGCGTGCCGCGCCCGGCGTGCGTCGGCTGGTCGAGCGGGGCAAATGTCAGGGCGGGCGAACCTTCAAGCGCGCCCGGCAACAAGAACCGCCCCGGTGCGCATCCTGAAAACCCGGCCCCGCGCGCGGCATGCAGGTATTTCGTGAATTCCGCGGCCAGTTCCTGTGCGCACGTTTCGTCAAAGCGAGCATCCGCCCGGCAGGATTTCAGCGCCCCAAGCCAGGTCTGGGCCAAAGGCGCGCGGGCGTCGGACCGCGCGCTTGCAAGCGAAGCGGCGCTCCACTCGCGATAGCTCTGATCCATCAGCGGCAGATCCAAGAGCCACTCTCCCGGATAATCGACGATATCCAGATGGACCGTGCGAACCCGTCGTATTCCGGCCAATAACCCGGCTGGCCGGACACGCATCGTCACCCGCAACTGACTGATCTCGCGGGTTGATTGCGGCCAGACAGGGGCTTTGGCGCAAAGTGCGGCCATGTGGGTTTCATATTCGAACCGCGGGACGGTGTCGTCGGGCTGAGGTTGCAGGTAAGCGGACCGGACCGACCCGGATGCGGCCGCCAGAAACTGTGGCATACGACCCCGGTTCAACAGATTGGCCACCAGCGAGGTGATGAAAACGGTCTTTCCCGATTGTGACAGACCGGTCACGCCCAGCCGGATGACAGGTTCAAGCAAACGACCGCGCGCACGCGCGCCAGCGCTTTCGACACTGCGAAAAACATCGTCCGCTAACTCGGCCAACCTCAATTATCTGCCCTTTTTCATCGCGTTCTGCCCTAGAGATAGGCAAATATCGGTAAAAATACAGGCGCGTGCACGAATTATTCCCCATTCCGTCGGCGCGAGGTTCCCGGAATTGGGGGATTGGCATTGCCCAAAACAGGCGCTATCGCGTCGGGATGCCGCGCTTTGCCATGAAGATCGAGTATGATGGGCGACCGTTTGCCGGATGGCAGCGGCAGAAAAACGCCATGTCCGTTCAACAGACGCTGGAAGAGGCGCTGGCGGCTCTTGAGCCCTCCTGCCCCTTGACGTTCGCAGCAGGGCGCACGGATTCCGGCGTTCACGCGACCGGGCAGGTTGCTCATTGCGATCTGGCACAGGACTGGAACTGTTTCAAACTTGCAGGCGCCATCAACCACCACCTGCGCCCGGCGCCGGTATCGGTGCTGAAGGTCGCGCGCGTTGACGACGATTTTCACGCGCGATTTTCCGCTGTGCAACGGCGCTATCTCTTCCGGATCATCGCGCGCCCGTCGCCGCTGGCAATCGAGCGCGGCAAAGCGTGGCGGGTCGCGCATTCCCTGAATGTCGAGGCCATGCGCCAAGGGGCCCGGCACCTGATCGGTCACCACGATTTCACGACGTTTCGCGCCAGCCAGTGCCAGGCCGACAGCCCCGTGAAAACGCTGGACGAGGTTTCGATTTCCGAACACGACCGGTCCGAAGGCCGCGAGGTTCGTCTGAGGTTCCGGGCGCGTTCATTCCTGCACAATCAGGTGCGCTCCATGGTCGGTTCGCTTGAACGCGTCGGCGCCGGGGCCTGGGATCCAGACAGGATCGGGACTGCTCTGATGGCCATGGATCGCGCACAATGCGGCCCGGTCTGCCCTCCTGACGGGCTTTATCTTTCCGGCGTTGGATATCCTGTCGATCTATTCACCTGATCAAGGCCCGCGATCAGGGCAGGGTCTTTCCGGGGTTCATGATATTTTCAGGATCAAGCGTCTGTTTGATCTTTTTCATGATCCTCAACGCACCGGGATCCTTGCGCCGCGCCATCGAGCCGAGTTTCAAGAGGCCAATGCCGTGTTCGGCGGAAAAACTGCCGCCAAGATCGGCAACGACGTCTTCGACCAGTGAATAAAACCGCGTTTTGGTTTCATCTGACAAAGGTTCCCGGTCGTCAGGGTCGATCCAGAAGCTGTAGTGAACATTGCCGTCGCCCAGATGGGCAATCGGCACGACCTCGGCCCTGGGCGCAACGGATTTCAGCCGATCGTTCATGCGCGAAAGGAACGTATCGACCCGGTCCAGCGGCAGGGACACATCCGCGGTGATCGGCACTCCAAGATGGGTCGAAACCTCAAAAGCCATTTCACGCTGGCGCCAGAATTCCGCGCGCTGCGCGTCTGTCTGGGCGACAATGGCGGTCAGGACACCCCCGGTTTCCAGTTCGGCCTCCAGCGTATCTTCAAGCAGCGCGGTGATCGGCGCGCGCCCGCTGTCACCCGGTCTTCCCCTTTGCTGATCCGTCGCGGCGATTTCAACCAGGATGCCGGTTTCGGCAGGCTCATCAAATGGCATCGGGGCGCTTGGGTCAATCATCCTGAGATGCCGGAAATAGTTTTTTGGCATGTATTCAAAGGCTTCAACGGCACCACCGGTCGCAACCTGCAACGCGTTGAGCAAGTCCAGCGCTGCGGGAATATCGGCGGCCGACACCATCGCCGTTGCATATCCGGCGGGTTTGGGAAACAGCTTGAGAACCGCCCCTGTGATGATGCCCAGTGTGCCTTCCGACCCGATGAAAAGGTCCTTGAGACAATATCCCGTGTTGTCCTTGCGAAGCTCTGACATGAGGTCAAGGATTTCACCTTCGGCGGTGACGACCTCCAAACCCAGACAAAGCGCACGGGTATTGCCGTATCTCACGACGTTGGAGCCCCCCGCATTCGTCGCCAGATTGCCACCGACAAGACAAGAGCCGCGCGCACCGAACATCAAGGGGAATATCAAGCCCCGTTCCTCGGCCGCCAGGTGGAGATCGGCCAGAACGACACCGGCCTGGACAATGGCAAGTTGGCTTTGGACGTTGATTTCCCGGATCTGGTTCATGCGATCAAGCGACAGGATGATCTTATCCCCCGCGGTTCCGGCAAACCCGCCACCGGCCAGTCCTGTATTCCCGCCAAGCGGAACGACCGGCACCCGCGCGGCGTGGGCGATTTTCAAGACATCCGCGACTTCGCGCGTATCGGCCGGGCGCACCACGGCCAGCGAGCGGCTTTTGTAAGCGCCCGTAATATCATGGTCGTATTTTTCGCGCGGGTCCGGGCCGGACAGGCAGTATTTTGCGCCGACAACGGCGGACACGCGCTCCAGGACATTCTTCATGGTCTTTCCGTCCCGACCAGTTTGGGCAACAACCCCGTCAGCATGTCAAGACACGCCTGCAATTGCGCGACTTCGACAAACTCGTCGGGTTTGTGGGCCTGCGCGATTTCACCGGGCCCGCAAACGACCGTGGAAATGCCGAGGCCCTGAAACAGGCCCGCTTCGGTTCCGAACGGAACCAGACCGATCGAATTGCCCCCGGTCAGTTCCTGCGCCAGCGCAACCGCTTCGCTGTCGGTCATGGGTTCCAAACCGTCAACATCGCCGACATATTCAATCGCGATCGACGCCTCGGGATGGGTTTTCTGCATTTCCGGCACCAGAACATCGTCGGCAAAACTGTTGATCCGCGTGCGCACATATTCCTTGTCCGCGCGGTTTATGGGGCGGAATTCCCAGTCGATTTCGCAGGAATTGGGGATGACGTTGCAAGCCACGCCGCCTTTGATCGCCCCGACGCTCACGGTGGTGTGGGGCGGCTCAAACCGGCTGTCGCGGGGCGCGCGGGGGATCAGTTCCTGCCCGATGGTCATGAGTTCAGAGATATAGCGCGCCGCGTATTCCACCGCATTGACGCCTGCGGAAGGCATGGAACCGTGCCCCTCCAGACCCGT
>CAYXNM010000103.1:0-9410 GCA_964466385.1 uncultured Rhodobacter sp.
TGAGGCACGGTTTGGCTTGCCCAAACCGGCCCCGTGCCCCATTTAGGCGTCATGGGGCAGGAAGGTTTCAGTCTGGAGCACGTCAAGGCGTCACTGGCAGGGTCCGGGTCGGCGGGCAGTTCGTCTGACTTTGACCTCAATCCGGGAGGGGTTGAACGCTGGAGCGGGGGCGCGACCCTGCGACCCTCGGCCGTTTTGGTTCCTCTGGTTTGGCGATATGACGGGTTTCATGTCATTTTGACAAAGCGTGCGTCGCATCTGAAACACCATCCCGGGCAAATTGCGTTTCCCGGTGGCAAGGTCGAACCGACGGATCGCGATTGCGTCGATACCGCGCGTCGTGAAGCAAACGAGGAAATCGGTCTGACCGATGCACATCTGACCATACTTGGCGAGATGCCGTTTCACGAAACGGTCACGGCGTTTCGTATCTCACCGGTTGTTGCGGTCGTTGACGCGCGTTTCAGGCCGCGCCCGGATGCAGGCGAAGTCGAGGAGGTGTTCGAGGTTCCCCTGAACTATCTTGGTCGGCCTGCCAACTTTATGGTCGAGGGGCGTTTTTGGGCGGGTCATCGGCGCAATTACTATGTCGTGCCTTACGGCCCTTATTACATCTGGGGGGCCACCGCGCGCATTCTTCGCGCATTCGCCGAGCGTCTGTCGCAATGAACGTCGCCGGCGCGAAGTGGCTGAAAGATCCCGCGGTGCAGGCCGTTTTCAGGGCGTTTGCCGAAAAGGGGCATCAACTGTTCGCCGTCGGGGGTTGCGTTCGCAACGCTTTGCTGGGGTTTCCTGCTTCGGATGTCGATTTTGCCACGGATGCAAAACCGGAACACGTTGACGCGCTGGGCCGCGAATGCGGATTTGGCGTTGTGCCTGTGGGTGTGGAGCACGGCACGGTTCTGTTGATCGTTAATGGTCGGCAATTCGAAATCACCACCTTTCGAAAAGACGTCGAAACGGACGGCAGGCATGCGGTGGTGGTGCTGGGCGGTGACATGGCCGCGGACGCGGCGCGGCGCGATTTTACCTTCAATGCGTTTTACGCCGACGCGAACGGTACGGTTTACGACCCCCTTGGCGGGGCGCTCGATCTCAATCAGCGGCGCGTCAGGTTCATTGGTGATCCGCGCGCGCGCATCCGCGAGGATTACTTGCGCATATTGCGGTTCTTTCGTTTTCACGCTGCGATTGGCGATCCGGCGCATGGCATCGATCCGGATGCGTTGGCGGCCTGTGCCGGGGAAGCCGACGGGATCGCGCGGCTTTCGCGCGAACGCATCGGTGGCGAAATGCGAAAGCTGCTGGCCGCACCCGACCCGGCACCTTCGATTGCCTCGATGGAGGCCAGTGGCGTTCTGATGCGTGTGCTACCGGGCGCCGACGGGCGCACGCTGGCCGGTTTGGTTCATCTTGAACAAGCGGCCGGTGTTTCAACTGACTGGATTCGAAGGCTGGCCGCGATGGGGGGTGAAAACCACAAAGATGCCTTGCGTCTGAAGAGGTCGGAAAACCGGAAACTCGACCTGTTGCTATCCAAAACCGGAACGGACGAAGGCCTGCCGCATCTCGCATACAGGCAGGGTGCGGCATGTGCTGTTGATATCATCCTGCTGCGTGGGGCGCTGATGGGCCAACCCGTCACACCGGACCTGATCGCGGTAGCGGACCGCGCGGCGGATCATGTTTTTCCCATTCAATCCAGCGACTTGCAGCCAGAGTATTCTGGCGCAGAGCTTGGCCTGAGACTGCGCGAACTGGAAGAGCGGTGGATCGCCTCGAACTTCACCCTGACCAGGTCCGGACTGTTGTCCTGATCGCCAAGGCCGGGTCACGAAGTCCCTGAAGCGATGTATTTCATCCGATCAAGATTTGCCCACTTGTCTTTTCGGTGCGAAACGTGCTCTTCTGAGCGGCTTTGCGCACAACGCGAAACGGGAAGAAAACATGCTTCGGTTCTTTGAAAACCTGGTCGATCCCTATGTGGATTATGACGACAGCGATGCACCGCCATCGGGATTATTCGCTTTCCTGAAGGAATACCTGCGCCCGTTTCGCGCCGTTCTTGTGGCGGTCGTTTTGCTGACTTCCGTGGTGGGCGCGATCGAGATCGCCTTGATTTTCCTCACCGGTCGAGTGGTCGATTTGCTGGCCGATACCACGCCTGCACAGATTTTCGCGCAGCACGGGCTTGAATTCGTTCTGCTGGCGGGGTTCGTTCTGATCATAAGGCCGGTTTTTCAGGTGGTGGATGCGGCCCTGCTGAACCAGTCGCTGCTGCCGAATTTCGGAACCCTGATCCGGTGGCGCTCGCATCGGCATGTCCTGCGCCAGTCGGTCGGGTGGTTCGAAAATGATTTTGCCGGCAGGATTGCGAATCGGATCATGCAAACCGCCCCGGCGGCGGGCGAAGCGGTTTATCAGGTGTTTGACGCGGTCGTTTATGCTGTCATCTACCTGATCGGGGCCCTTTGGCTGTTGGCCGATATCGACCCTGTTCTGGCGATCCCTCTGGCGATTTGGCTGGCGCTTTATATCTGGCTCGTGCGCTGGACGGTGCCGCGCGTCGGGGCGGCGGCGCGGGCGTTTTCCGATGCGCGTTCGGAAATCAACGGGCGCATCGTTGACAGCTACACCAACATTCAATCGGTCAAGCTGTTCGCCCACAACCGGGCTGAGGAAGAATACACGCGCGAAGCGATCGAAAACGCGCGCAATACGTTTGCCGGTCAGATGCGCCTGATTACCGTGATGGAACTGGGCCTGACCCTGATCAACGGTCTGCTGATCGTTTCGGTGATCGGGTGGGCAATCGTGCTGTGGCAGCAAGGCGCAACGACGCTGGGCACCGTTGCGGCAGCGTCCGCGCTGACGCTGCGGCTGAACGCGATGACGGGGTGGATCATGTGGTCGTTGTCCTCGTTGTTTCAGCATCTGGGCGTTGTGGCAGAAGGCATGGAAACGATCGCTCAACCCATTGCCCTGCGCGACCGCACAGGGGCGCCCGCCCTTGAAATCGCGACCTGCGCGATTTCCGTCAGGAATGTCAGCCATCATTACGGGCGCAAACATGGCGGTCTTGATCGGGTCTCGCTGGAAATCAGGGGCGGCGAGAAGCTGGGCATTGTCGGCAGGTCCGGGGCAGGTAAATCGACGCTCGTCAATTTGTTGCTCAGGTTTCACGATGTCGAGCGTGGCGCGATACTGGTTGACGGGCAGGATATCGGCGACGTGACGCAATCGTCGTTGCGCCGGCAGATCGGCATGGTCACGCAGGACAGCTCGCTGTTGCACAGAAGCGTTTTTGACAACATCATCTACGGTCGGCCCGACGCCACCCAAGCCCAGGTCTACGAGGCCGCGCGCCGTGCCGAGGCCCATGAATTCATCGGAGATCTGCAGGATCCGAAGGGGTTCAGCGGGTATGACGCGCATGTCGGCGAACGCGGGGTCAAGCTGTCCGGTGGCCAGCGGCAACGGATCGCGCTGGCGCGGGTCATCCTGAAAGACGCGCCGATTCTGGTGCTGGACGAGGCGACATCTGCGCTCGACAGCGAGGTCGAGGCCGCCATCCTGCACACGCTTTACGGAGTGATGGAGGGCAAGACGGTTCTTGCCATCGCCCACAGACTGTCCACCATCGCGCGGATGGACCGCATCGTTGTTCTGGACAAAGGGCGTATCGTCGAACAGGGCACGCATTCGGAATTGCTGGCCATGGGCGGGCAATATGCGGGGTTCTGGAACCGCCAGTCAGGCGGGTTCATCGGTGTGGATGATGTCGCCTGATGGCGCGTGTGACGATTGAAAAGCTGGGCCATCGGGGGGACGGCGTTGCCAAGGGGCCGGACGGGCCGGTCTATGTCCCGATGACGTTGCCCGGCGATGTCGTTGCCGGCGAGGTTGAGGATGGGTGGATCCTGGATGGGGCGATCCCTGAACCCTCCCCCCACCGGGTGGTGCCACCTTGCCCACGCTTCGGAACCTGCGGAGGCTGCGCCTTGCAGCATGGTTCAGACGCGTTTGTTGCGGGCTGGAAGCAAGAACAGGTTGCCTCGGCCCTGGCATCGCAAGGGATTTCCGCGGAATTCGAAACCCAGGTCACCAGCGCCCCGAGGTCGCGGCGGCGGGCGACCCTGGCGGCGCGGCGCACCAGGAAAGGGGCGGTCGTGGGGTTTCACGGGCGCGCTCTGGATGCCATTACAGGGATCGAAGGCTGCGTGCTGCTTCATCCCGAACTCATGGCGGCCCTGCCGATGTTGGAGCGGGTGACCAAAATCGGGGCTTCGCGCTCAAACGAAATCACCCTTGGCGTCACGGTTTCGGAACGAGGGCTTGACCTGTGCGTAGCGGGCGGGCGCGTGCCCGATCAGGCCATGCTTGCGCAACTGGGGCAGTTTGCCCAAACGCACGGGATCGCCCGGCTAAGCTGGAACGGTGAAATCATCGTGGTTCTGAATGAACCCGCGCAATCCTTTTCCGGGCTTTCGGTGGTGCCCCCGCCGGGCGCATTCCTTCAAGCCACGAAATCGGGCGAAATCGCCCTTCAGGACAAGGTGCTGAACTTCCTGGAAGGGGCGGGGTCTGTCGTCGATCTCTTTTCCGGTTGCGGAACATTCGCCTTGCCGCTGGCGCGCCGGGCCGGGGTTCTGGCGCTGGACGGCGATGTTTCGCTTGTTCGGGCGTTGGAAAAAGCGGTGCGGGTCGCACAGGGGCTGAAACCACTCAGAAGCGAAACCCGCGATCTTTTTCGCAATCCGCTTCAGGGCGCGGAGCTTGCAGCATTTGAAGCCGCCGTGATCGACCCGCCGCGCGCTGGCGCAAGAGAGCAGGTGCGTGCGCTGTGTCAAAGCGAAATTGAAAAGATCGCCTACGTATCCTGCAACGCAACCACGTTCGCACGGGACGCCCGCATGTTGCTGGATGCAGGGTACACGATGGGGCCGGTTCACGTGGTCGACCAGTTTCGCTGGTCGACCCATGTGGAGCTTTTCGCCGGTTTCAGGCGTTAACCGCCGCCCTTTTCAAGCGCCGGAGCACAAAGGAAATCCCCCAGCCGATGCCAAAGAACACAATCGCCGTTCCAATTGTCGTCGCATAAAAAACCATGCGGTCTGGCTGGGCCATGTCGTTGAGAAACGGATAGGGCAGCCCGGTTGTCGCGTCCCCGGCAGGAAACGAATTGCGCGGCCCGACCCAAATTTCGATCCACGCAATGTAGCTGAGGAAGATCGCCAGCGTGGCGGCCAGGGCGCGCGGCACTCTGCGAAACACGCCCAGGATCAGGAACGCGTCGATCATCATCAGAACCTGCGTTCCCGCGTGAAGGTAATATTCCTGATACCACGGCAACGCACCGTCACCGTTCACAAGGGCCGGGTCGGTGAGGTAGAGCTTCCAGTACATGAAGACGACGATCGCCCCCAGAACGACCGAGGCCGAAACGAACGAATTATAGGCCTTCCGGGTGCGCCCGAGCGAATAGCGCAGCATCGCGCCCGCAACCATCAGATTGGCCGTCAGACCCCAGATGGTCAGGTAGCGGAATTGCCACCCGAATGCGTCCAGATCCGTGGTTGCGAATTCGTACAGCCAGTATCCCAACACGAGGATAAAGACGAACCACCGATAGTTGGTGACCGCGGAGGAGGTGTTATGTGCCATTTCAGTGGTCTCCTTACATCAGTACCGGGCGTCAGGCACGCCGGTTGGCGACCGTCGCCACGCCCAGTGTTTCCAGAATTTTCTCCTCGATCTGGCGGGCGTTCAGACCGGCGGAGTCGTACATCGCAGATGGCGTGTCCTGATCGAGAAACCGATCTGGCAGTACCATCGAGCGGAATTTGATGCCCCGGTCAAAAACCCCGTTTTCGGCCAGCAACTGCGCGACATGGCTGCCAAAACCGCCCAGTGCACCTTCTTCGATCGTAATCAGAGCGTCGTGGTTTGCGGCAAGATCAAGGATCATCGCCGCATCCAGCGGTTTTGCAAACCGCGCATCGGCAACGGTCGGGTCGATACCCCGCGCGCTCAGGTTTTCAGCGGCCTTCAGGGTCTCGGCCAGCCGGGTTCCCAGCGAAAGAACGGCGATGCTCTTGCCCTGGCGCACAATCCGTCCCTGACCGATTTTCAATGGAATACCGGTTTCAGGCAGATCGACCCCCGTGCCTTCGCCACGAGGATAACGAAACGCCGAGGGGCGGTCGTTGATCGCGGCGGCCGTCGCGACCATGTGGACGAGCTCACTCTCGTCAGCCGGTGCCATCACGACGAATTCGGGCAGATTGGCGAGGTAGGCGATATCGAACGCCCCTGCATGCGTGGCGCCATCCGCCCCGACAAGACCCGCGCGGTCAATCGCGAAGCGCACCGGCAGTTTCTGAACCGCGACGTCATGGACGACCTGATCGTAACCGCGTTGAAGGAATGTCGAATAGATGGTGCAAAAAGGTTTCATCCCGCCCGCCGCCAATGCAGCGCTGAATGTCACCCCGTGTTGTTCCGCGATGCCCACATCGAACATGCGCGTGGGAAATCTCTGCCCGAAAATGTCAAGCCCGGTCCCATCGGGCATGGCGGCGGTCACCGCGACGATCTTGTCGTCACGTTCTGCCTCTGCGACCAGCGAACGGGCGAAAACACCGGTATAGCTTGGCGCGTTCGACGGGGTCTTTTTCTGCTCGCCGGAAATGACGTTGAATCTCGCGACCGCATGCAGCTTGTCGTCAGACGCTTCGGCGGGCGCATAGCCCTTTCCCTTTTGCGTCAGAACATGGATCAGCATCGGGCCCGTTGCGCGTTCCCGCACGGTGCGCAGGACCGCCAGAAGCTGTTCCATGTCGTGCCCGTCGATGGGACCGACATAGGAAAAGCCCAGTTCCTCAAACAGCGTGCCCCCGACGGTCATTGATTTGACCATTTCCTTGGCGCGCCGCGCGCCCTCCTGAAAGGGTTCGGGCAAAAGGCTGACGGCCCCTTTCGCGGCGGCCCTCAGTTCCTGAAACGGAGCACCCGCATAAAGGCGCGACAAATAGGCCGACATGGCCCCCACGGGAGGGGCGATCGACATTTCGTTGTCGTTCAATATCACGAACAGGCGTTTGCCCAGGTGGCCTGCATTGTTGAGCGCCTCAAACGCCATGCCTGCCGACATGGCCCCGTCACCGATGACCGCGATGGCATCGCCAAGGCCGGTTTCAGGCGACCCCCCAAGATCACGCGCGACGGCAAAGCCGAGGGCCGCGGAAATCGAGGTTGAACTGTGCGCGGTTCCAAAAGGATCAAAGGCGCTTTCGCTGCGTTTGGTGAACCCGGACAAACCGCCCGCCTGACGCAAAGTGCGAATGCGGTCGCGCCGGCCCGTCAGGATCTTGTGCGGATAACACTGGTGCCCCACATCCCAGATCAGCCGGTCCCTTGGCGTGTCAAAAACTGCGTGGAGCGCCGTGGTCAGTTCGACGACACCCAACCCCGCGCCCAGATGCCCCCCGGTGACCGACACGGCGGAAATGGTCTCCGCGCGGAGCTCATCGGCCAATGCACAAAGCTCGTCATCCGAAAAGCCGGAAAGATCCGCGGGTGATTTCACGCGGTCCAACAGGGGTGTTATCGGTCTGGCCTGGTCTGTCACATCAATGTCCTTGTGATCGGTTGTTCCTATCACATATCCCGATCAACAATAAAGCGGGCAAGCTGGCGCAGGTTGTCACCGGTTCCCCCGAAGATTTCCAGGCTGTCGCAGGCCTCTTCGACCAGTTCCGCGGCCTTGGCCCTTGCGCCTTCCAGCCCCAGCAGGGAAACAAAGGTCGCCTTGCCGGCCTTGGTATCTTTACGCAGTTTCTTGCCGGCTTTCGCAGCGTCCCCCTCGACATCCAGAATGTCGTCAGCGATCTGGAATGCCAGTCCCAGTGCTGCTGCGTAGGTTTCCATGGAGGTCGTGCTTTTGTTCCCCAGGATCGGGCCTGCCTGCGCGGCCCATCCGATCAGCGCGCCGGTCTTGTTGGCCTGAAGCGCGGTGATCTCGGTCAGGTTCAGGGGTTTCTTTGCGGTTTCGGCAGCGACGTCCTGCGCCTGACCCAGAACCATTCCACCTGCGCCGATCGCTTCGGCAAGGGTACTGATCAGTCGCAGGCGGATATTTGCGTCCGCCGATGTGCGGGGCGAGGACAGGATCCCGAACGCGAGAGGTTGAAGCGCATCGCCCGCCAGAATCGCCGTGGCTTCATCCCATTTGACGTGTACCGTGGGTTTGCCGCGCCGAAGAACGTCGTCATCCATCGCCGGCAGATCATCGTGAACGAGCGAATAGGCGTGAATACATTCCACCGCCGCAGCGACGCGATCCGCCTGAAGCGGTCTGACGCCGTAGAGGTCAGCCCCTTCCAGTACGAGAAAGGCACGCAGTCTTTTCCCCCCGGACATGGTTGCATAACGGATTGCCTGAGTCAGGCTGCTGCTGTCCATGTCCGCGAAAATGCTTTCAAGGCTCGCGTTCACCCGCGCCGAGTGCGCCGCCAGAACATCGGAAAACATGGGTTAAGCGCCTTTAACGGGTTTCAGCCCATCGGGCTGACCGTCGCTGTCCAGAGTGATCTCGGCGACCTTCTCCTCGGCGGATTTGAGTTTTGATTCGCAGTGCTTTTTCAACGCTTCGCCGCGCGAATAGAGGTGGATCGAATCCTCCAGCGAGACCTGGCTGCTTTCCAGCCTGCCGACCACGTTTTCCAGTTCGGCCAAGGCCGCCTCAAAACTCATTTCCGTGACCGGGGCATCACTCATCCACCATACTCCATCAACGCGCCGACATGGGACGCGACCGAGGCCGCAAGCGCGCCGAGATCATACCCACCTTCCAGCGATGAGACCAGACGTCCTTTGGCGGTTCTTTCTGCAATGTCACAGATCTGCCGGGTCGCCCACGCGAAATCGTCTTCCACCAGCCTCAGGTTGGCAAGCGGGTCGTCCAAATGGGCGTCAAACCCTGCCGAAATGAACAACATTTCCGGGTCATGCGCCTCAACCGCCGGCAGAACGAGGGTTTCCATTTTGTGGCGAAAGACCCGGCCGCCGGTTTCCGGGTCCAGTGGCACGTTCAGGATATTGTCATGGGCACCGGTTTCGCGCTCCGATCCGCTGCCGGGATAAAGGGGCATCTGGTGGGTGGACGCAAAAAATATCCGTTCATCGTCCCAGACGAGATCCTGCGTTCCATTGCCATGATGAACGTCAAAATCAATGATCGCAACGCGCGACAAGCCGTGATGCTCCAGCGCGTGCTTGGCGGCAATGGCGATGTTTCCGAACAGGCAGAACCCCATCGGACGGGTCTTTTCAGCGTGGTGGCCGGGCGGGCGCATGGCGCAAAAGGAATTGTCGGCCCTGCCGGACATCACCAATTCGACCGCCTGAAT
>CAYXNM010000104.1:0-9330 GCA_964466385.1 uncultured Rhodobacter sp.
CGGCCAAAGCCGCGCCCGAAAGGCCCACGCCGCAACCTGATCACACGTTGCAGAATTGGCCGTCCGGGACAATGCTCCATGGCACGTGCCAGCTATATGGGGAGCGCACGCGCCATGGCGCTTGGCACCCCGCCACCGGCCTGATTTTGCGCCGCCACGTGGCCGGTTTTGTCTCCGCCGTTGACAGCCGGACTGGTATTCCGAATAGGTACTCAGTACCACAAATTGGCGCATGATTTCTTGCGCGCTGCATACTGATTGACGTACCTCAAGAGCGCCGCTTATGCTTGACAGGCAGCAAAGGGGTGCCAATGGAAAGGCCGACGACAAAAGACCTGGCCAAAGCCGCGGGGGTCAGCCTTGCAACCGTGGACCGGGTGCTCAATGCCCGCGTCGGCGTGCGGCAGGCCACGGTTGAACGGGTGCAAAAAGCGATCAAGGAAATCGACTTTGTGCGCGACATTGCAGCGGCCAACCTGGCGCGCGGCAAAGGCTATCGGCTGGTGTTTCTGTTGCCCGATTACGACGATGAATTCATAGACCTGATCAAGGCTGCGCTGGCCGAAGCGAACCGGTCAATGGCCCACGAGCGCACCCAGGTTTCGATCATTCGCGCCCCGTCGAACGATCCGCACAGGATCGCGATGGCGCTGGAGGGGCTGAAAAGCGACCAGGTTGATGGTGTGGCGATCATGGCGCCTGAGACGCCGCATGTTCGCGATGCCATTGCCCGTCTCAACGCCCGCAGGATCGCGGTGGTTGCCTTCGTATCCAACCATCCCACTGCCGAAAACTCTTACTTTATTGGCATCAATAACGAGGCCGCCGGGCGTACCGCTGCCCAGCTGATGGCGCGGTTCACAGGCGAGCGGCACGGGAGCATCCTGGTGCTGACCGAATCCGTGCAAGCTCGCGACAGCCAGGAACGGCGGCTGGGGTTTGACTCGATCATGGCAAAATTCGCGCCCCGTCTGCGGGTTCTGCCTTCGATGGAGACCTATGGCGACCCGGGCCGAACATCGCGGATAATCAAGGCCGCCCTGCAAAATCACCCGACGCTGGCGGGGGTTTACCTGATGCACCATGACATCGAGGCCAGCATGCGCGCCCTTCAGGAGCATGGCGTGGCACGGCAAACGGTCATCATCGGTCATGAACTGACTCCGCACACGCGTGCCTGCCTGCTGGACGGTCGATTGGATGCGGTGATTACCCAGGATGTCGGCCATCTGGCGCGCAGTTCCATTCGCATATTGCGGGCCAAGATTGCCCAGCTTGGCACCGTTGCGTCACAGGAGCGAATCAGGATCGAGATCATCCTGAGGGAAAACTTACCCGAGCTGACCCCGTAATTCCATTCCCCAGTGAGATCTAAGTGCATGAAGATGTATGATTTATGGAAAAATGAGGTGCGTACCTCAAAATTTCGTTGACCGATGCCGGTGGCCTCCCGTACCTTAAACTCAGGATAGATTTCTGCGACCTCGGCCCTCGTGCCGTTAACAAAGATCTGGGAGGATCCAATGAAAGCTGCAAAACTATTGACGGCAACGGCACTGACGGCCGCAACCATGGCAGGGGCGTCTGGCGCCTCGGCGGAGGGTTCGCTGACACTTTGTTGGGCCGCTTGGGATCCGGCCAATGCGCTGGTCGAACTGAGCAAGGATTTCGAAGCCCAAACCAACACTGACATGTCGTTCGAATTCGTGCCCTGGCCCAATTTCGCCGACCGCATGTTGAACGAGCTGAATTCGGGGGGCACCCTTTGCGACCTGCTGATCGGTGACAGCCAGTGGATCGGCGGCGCGGCCGAAAACGGCAACTACGTCAAACTGAACGATTTTTTCGATCAACAAGGCATCTCGATGGATGACTTCATCCCGGCGACCGTGACCGGCTATGCCGAATGGCCAAAAGGCACGCCCAACTATTGGGCGCTGCCCGCCTTTGCCGATGTGGTTGGCTGGACCTATCGCAAGGACTGGTTCGAGCGCCCCGAGCTACAGGCCGAATTCAAGGAGAAGTACGGCTATGATCTGGGGGTTCCGGCCGATCTGGCTCAGCTCAAGGACATCGCGCAGTTCTTTCAGGGCCGCGAGATCGACGGCAAGACCGTCTATGGGGCTGCCATCTATACCGAGCGCGGCTCGGAAGGCATCACCATGGGCGTGACCAACGCGATGTATAACTACGGATTTGAATATCAGAACCCGAACAAGCCCTATGACCTGGAAGGCTATGTGAATTCGCCAGGCGCTGTTGCCGGTCTTGAATACTACAAGGAGCTTTACGATACCTCGACCCCGCCGGGTTCGTCCAACTGGTATATGGGCGAAGACATCGATGCTTATAAATCCGGCCAGGTTGCCTTGCAGATGAACTTTGCCTTCATCTGGCCCGGCGTGAATGCCGACCCGAACGTGGGCGGGGATCGCACCGGTTATTTCGCCAATCCCAAGGGGCCGGCAGGCCAGTTTGCCCAGCTTGGCGGGCAGGGGATTTCGGTGGTCGCCAATACCGACAACATGGACGCCGCACTGGCCTATATCAAATGGTTTGCCCAGCCCGAGGTGCAGGCACAATGGACCGCCATGGGCGGCGCCTCGGCCATGCGCTCGGTGGTGGAAGCCCCGGATTTCGCCGGCAAACAGCCCTATAACCAGGCCTTCCTCGACTCGATGGCGATCGTGAAGGACTTTTGGGCCGAACCGTCTTACGCGTCGCTGTTGTTGCCGATGCAAAGCCGGATCCACAACTATGTGGTTGCCGGTCAGGGCACCGCGAATGAGGCGCTTGACGGTCTGGTCAAGGACTGGATCGAAGTCTTTCAGGACGAAGGTCTGATCGAGTAAGACCTTCATGCGCCCCGGTAACACACCGGGGCGCATGCAGTTTCCGGTCAGTTTCTGGCCTCTCCTTCAACGCGGGAACCAGCCATGTCCGGCAGTCCGATAGATCGCATTGCACAAGCCACGCCGCCGGCCATTTCTGAACGCGTGCGCGGCCTGTCGGACCGCGCCATTGCGTGGCTGTTTGTCGGCCCGTCGATCGTGCTGCTGCTGGCGGTCAACATCTTCCCGCTGATCTGGACGATCAACCTCAGCTTTACCAACTTCAAGGCCAACCGCCTGCGCGAGGTCAAACATATCGGGTTGCGAAATTACGAGCGCATCCTGTCGGATACGGATACCTGGCTTTCGCTCCAAGCGACCGCGCATTTCCTGTTCTGGACGATCTTTTTCCAAGTGGTGATCGGCTTTGGCCTGGCCTACCTGATCAACAAGAAATTCAAGGGAAACGATTTGTGGACCACCATCATCGTGCTGCCGATGATGCTCTCGCCCGCCGTGGTCGGCAATTTCTGGACTTTCCTGTACCAGCCGCAAATCGGACTGTTCAATTATGTGGTCGAGTTTTTCTCAGGTGTAGATTCCTCGTCATTTTCGATGATCGGCGATACTGGCCTTGCGCCTTGGTCGATCGTGATTGTGGACACCTGGATGTGGACGCCTTTCGTGATGCTGATCTGTCTGGCCGGACTGCGGTCTATCCCCGACAGCATATATGAGGCCGCCGAATGTGATCGCGCCAGTAAGTGGCGGCAATTCTGGACGTTGACGGTGCCGATGGTGCTGCCGTTTTTGATGCTGGCAGTGCTGTTTCGCGGGATCGAGAACTTCAAGATGTTCGATCTGGTGGTGCAGCTGACCGGCGGCGGGCCGGGGTCGCTGACCACGCTGACGTCGATCGACCTCAAGCGGGAAGCGTTCGAGAAGTGGCGCACCGGCTACGCCTCGGCCTATGCGGTGATCCTGTTTGTGACCGTCTTTGGCCTAGCCTCGATCTATGTCAAAGCCCTGAACAAGGTGAAGGAAAGATGAGCGGCTTTTCCGTCACCGAGCCGTCAAGGCGGCAAAAATGGATCGCCGGGCTGTTGGTGATCACCTATGCCGCGGTCACGATCATGCCGCTGTTGTGGATCATCGCCACCGGTTTCAAATCGCCCGAAGATGCGATTGCCTATCCGCCCAAGGTGGTGTTCCAGCCAAGCCTGGAAGGCTATGTCAACCTGTTCAGTTCGCGCACGCGGATTACCGAGAACATGCAAGACACGCTGGAGCCTCCTGCAACATGGTATGATCAGGTGGCACGCGACAGCGGCACCATTATTGTTGGCCCTTCGCGTTATGGGCAGCGGTTCCTCAACTCGGTAGTGATCGGTTTTGGTTCGACTTTCCTGGCCATCGTGTTTGGCACCACCGCGGCATATGCCTTTTCCCGGTTCAAGGTGCCGTTCAAGGATGATTTGCTGTTTTTCATCCTCTCGACCCGAATGATGCCGCCCATAGCCGTGGCAATCCCGATCTTTTTGATGTTCCGCCAACTGGGGCTGAACGATACCAAGCTGGGCATGATCCTGCTTTATACGGCGGTGAACCTGTCGCTGTCGGTGTGGCTGCTAAAGGGATTCATTGATGAAATCCCGTTTGAATATGAAGAAGCCGCGCTGATTGATGGCTACACCCGCTTTCAGGCGTTTTACAAAGTGGTGCTGCCACAGGCGGCCACCGGCATTGCCTCGACCGCGATTTTCTGCCTGATATTTGCTTGGAACGAATACGCTTTCGCGGTGCTGCTGACCTCGGGCAACGCGCAGACGGCGCCGCCGTTCATCCCGACCATCATCGGGGTTGGCGGTCAGGACTGGCCGGCAGTGGCCGCCGGGGCCACGCTGTTCTTGATCCCGGTGATGATCTTCACCATCATGCTGCGCAAGCATCTGTTGCGCGGGATTACCTTCGGGGCGGTGCGCAAATGAGCGGGTTTCTACGCGGCCTGCTGCGGTTTCGCCGTGGCGCGTGGGAAATGCTGGCGACCGTCCTGATCGCGCTTGGCGTGTTCATGCTTATGCAACCGTTCTGGATGGTCGCCTTCACCTATTCCTTTGTTGTCACGTTGGTGGGCACGGTGATGTTCATCATCGTCAGCCATTTTCCAGAGTAGGTCATGGCGCAAATCATCATCAAAAACCTGCGCAAGGATTTCGGAGATTTCACTGCGGTGAAATCCTCCAGCTTTACCGTCGAGGATGGCGAGTTCTTCATGCTGCTCGGCCCGTCGGGATGTGGCAAGACCACCACCTTGCGCATGATCGCCGGGCTGGAACTGCCAACCTGGGGAGAAATCTATATCGACGGCGAGGAGGTCAGCCAGATGCGGGCCTCAAAACGCGATATTGCTTTTGTGTTTCAGATGTTTGCGCTCTATCCGCATCTGAACGTGCGGCAGAACATCAGCTATCCGCTGAAAAGCCAGGGCATGCCGCGCGCTCAGATCAAATCCAAGGTCGCCGAAGTGGCGGAAATCCTGGGCATCGCCGATATCCTGAACAAGCCTGTCGGGGGGCTGTCGGGCGGGGACCGCCAGCGCGTGGCGCTGGGCCGCGCCATTGTGCGCGAGCCAAAGGCTTTCATGATGGATGAGCCCCTTGGCGCGCTGGATGCCGAGTTTCGAGAGCATATGGCGCAAGAGCTTCGCGCCCTGCATGACCGCATGGGGGCGACCACGGTCTATGTCACCCACGACCAGCTGGAAGCCATGCAGATGGGCGACAAAATCGTGGTGATGAACCACGGCTCGGTCGAACAGTTCGGCGTCCCGCAAGAGATTTACGACTGGCCTGCCACCATGTTCGTGGCCGATTTCATCGGCTCTCCTCCGATGAATTTCCTGCATTTTCAAGGTGATGTGAGCAAAGGAGACACAACGGTCTTGCTCGATGGCCACAGTTTCGAGATTCCGCCACAGCTGGAAGCCGCTACGGGTGAGCTGGTATTTGGTATTCGCCCCGAGCATGTCTTGCTGGACCCGGCCAGTCCCTACAAGGGCGAGGCTATCGCCGCGGAGTACCTGGGAACCACGCAAATCGTGACGCTGCAATCGGCGAACGGCGTGCTGAAAGCCCGCGTTGCCGCCAGCGACGCGGTTACGGTGGGCAACCGGGTCGGGCTGGCTTTTGCGGCCCGCAATGTCACCCTGTTCAAGGCCACGACCGGCGCCGCCCTGTTGTCGGATGCCAACAAGGGGGTGCTGGTTCATGGCTGAGGTCAACCTGCAGAACATATCCCGGAGGTATGGCAACCAGGTGGCGCTGGAGGATGTGACCATGACCGTGCCCGACGGCGCTTTCGTGGTGCTGCTCGGGCCGACCGGGGCTGGCAAGACCACCACGTTGCGGATGGTGTCGGGGCTGGACAGGCCCGATACCGGCAGAATCCTGATCAGCGGTCAGGATGTCTCGCGCAATACCCCCGCCCAACGCAACGTCGCCATGGTTTTTCAACAGTATTCCCTGTATCCGCACTTATCGGTGCGGCAAAACCTGGCCTTTCCGCTCAAGTCGCCGATGCTGCGCACCCCGGCGGATGAAATCGAGCGGAAAGTGGCCGAAGTCGCCGAAGTCCTGCAAATAACGCACAAGCTCGACAACAAGGCGACCGCGCTTTCGGGCGGCGAGATGCAACGGGTCTCGATCGGGCGGGCACTGGTGCGCAACCCGCAGATATACCTGATGGATGAGCCGCTCAGCTCGCTTGACGCCAAGCTGCGGTCGGACCTGCGCATTGAGCTGAAGCGCATTCAGACGAGCCTGGGGGCGACCATGCTCTACGTGACCCATGACCAGATCGAGGCCATGACCATGGCCACCCATGTCGGGGTCCTGGATCACGGCAGGCTGGTGCAATTCGGCCCGCCGCGCGAGATTTACGAAGACCCGGTGAATATCTATACCGCCAGCCGCCTTGGCTCGCCCAAGATCAATATTTTGCCGGCCGATCTGTTTCCGGCGGCGCCGGCTGGCGCGGTCAGCATTGGCCTGCGCCCCGAACATATCGGCATCGGTGAAGGGGCTGAGGCACGGGTGGTGCGGGTCGAGCACCTGGGCGATCAGACCCGCCTGCACCTGTCACTTGGCGCCCATGATCTGATCACGCTGACAGATCCGCACAGCACGCTGGCCAAAGGGGACGTGCTCAGGATTTCGCCGCAGTCCCCGCCTTATTTCGACGCCAATGGCGACCGCATAACCTGAGGAGACCAGTCAATGGCACAGTTTATCAACAGCAAAGAGACCCTTGTAACCGAAGCGATTGACGGGGTCTTGAGCGGCGCCGGCGGGCGGTTGGCGCGGCTTGACGGGTTTCCGCATATCAAGGTGGTCATGCGCACCGATTGGGACAAGTCCAAGGTGGCAATCGTCTCGGGCGGCGGCTCGGGTCACGAACCGGCGCATGTGGGCTATGTGGGCCCGGGAATGCTGACGGCGGCGGTGTGTGGCGATGTGTTCGCGTCGCCTTCGGTCGATGCGGTATTGGCGGGGATCCTGGCCGTCAGTGGTCCGGCGGGCTGTTTGCTGGTTGTGAAAAACTATACCGGAGACCGGCTGAATTTCGGCCTCGCGGCCGAGCGGGCGCGGGCCTATGGCATCAAGGTGGCGATGGTCGTGGTGGATGACGATATAGCCCTGCCGGACCTGCCCCAGGCCCGCGGCGTGGCGGGCACGTTGTTTGTTCACAAGATCGCCGGGGCGCTGGCAGAGGCGGGCGCCGATCTCGATACGGTCTGGACGGCGGCACAACGGGTAGTGCGCGATGTGGCCAGTATCGGCATGTCGCTGGATACCTGCACCGTGCCCGGCTCTCCGAAAGAGGCGCGCATAGCGGCAGGCAAGGCCGAACTGGGTCTTGGTATCCACGGCGAATCCGGGGTGGAACTGGTTCATTTCAAAGGCGCGCGCGCGGCGATGGCGCTGGTTCTGGAGCGGCTGGAACCGCATGTCGGTCAAGGGACAAAGGTGGCGCTGCTCAACAACTTGGGCGGGGCGACGGCTCTGGAAACGGCGGTGCTGGCGGAAGAGCTGGCGAAATCGGATGTCGTTGCCGATATCGGGTACATGGTCGGGCCAGCCCCGATGATGACCTCGCTGGACATGCGCGGTTTTTCCGTATCCATCCTGCCGGTCCAGGAGGCTGACCTGGCTCTGCTGCAAGAGGATGTGCCGATGCTGGACTGGCCCGGCTGCGTAAAGATCGATGCGCCCGCGGTGCGGCCCATTCCCGATGGTCTGACGCCAATCAAGCCGATCCCTTCGAGCGACCCGAAAACCGCCGAATTCGTTGCCAAATGCTGCGATACGTTTCTCAACGCCGAAGCCGCGTTGAACGCGCTGGATGCCCAATCGGGGGATGGCGATACCGGCTCGACGCTGGCTGGTGCCGCACGCGCGCTCATAGCGGCCATTCCGGAACTGCCCCAAGCGGACCACACCCAGCTTTACCGCGCCATCGGCCTGGAGCTGAGCCAAACCATGGGCGGGTCTTCCGGCGTGCTGCTGGCGATCTTCTTTTCGGCGGTGGGGGATGCGGCGTCTTCGGGTCAGGCCAATGTGGACTCGCTCAGGACCGGGCTGGCGCGGGTGCAGGAGGTGGGCGGCGCGAGCGTCGGCGACCGGACCATGATCGACGCATTGGCGCCAGCACTGGACGCCTTGCCCAAGGGCATGGCAGCCGCCGCCGCTGCCGCCCGCACCGGGGCCGACAACACCGCCAATATCCTGCATGCCAAGGCCGGTCGCGCCAGCTATATTTCCGAAGATCGCCTGAGTGGCCATAATGATCCGGGGGCCGAAGCAGTTGCGCTGTTGTTTGAAATGCTGGCGGGGTGACAGGATGCATGGGGCCAATTTGGGCAACTGATTGCCAACCCCAATTATTCCGAAGACCGGCTTGCTACAGCCATCGGGGAAAACGTCTTGCAGGTAATGCAGCTTACGCAAGCAGATCAATCTGATAACAGAGAACTGGCGCTGAGCGGGACGACAGGGATCCGCTGGTCCTTCGGCGAGATTTCCGCCACCCTCGTCTCGCTCGGCATCGCCATCTGACTGCAGACCATGGCCGTGGTTAGCGCCGGCGACACGGTCGAGCTGCAAGCGTTTTACCGCGCGGTCGATGGGTGTTTCGCGGCTGGGCAAACATCCTTTTGGGGCTGCAATCCCCGAAAAGTGCAACCGGAAAAGTATTGCGATGTAACATGTCAGGTGGACATAACCAACTAATCGTATAACATGTCTCGTGCATAGCGGCCCGAGATACCGTGCCGCTGGTCCTTGGAAACGAACGGAAGCATGGTGGAATTTGGAATTTCCGTGGCATTGCTGACGCCATTTCAGGCGGACGGTGCACTCGATACCCACAAACTGGGCAGCCACGCGCGCGATATGATGGACAGGGGTGTCGCCGGGGTCACGCTTTTCGGCACCACCGGCGA
>CAYXNM010000105.1:0-9263 GCA_964466385.1 uncultured Rhodobacter sp.
CGCTCGCAAGGGATGCTCCAGCGCCCGCGTATGCCGCCAAGCAGGGACAGCAGGCTGGTCATTTGCGGCTCCGTAAAGGGCGGGTGGTCCGCCGCCGGGCCAGCATTGTCGATCTCGATCCCGATCGCATGCGAATTGATGTCCCGGATCGCACCCCAGCACCCGGCCCCCGCATGCCATGCACGATCGCGCTCGCGGACCAGATGATAGACAGCGCCGTCAGCGGCAATGAGGTAGTGCGAGGACACCTCGCACTCCGGGGCGCACAGGCGCGCAAGCGCATCCCGCCACGAGGGCATCGCGGTATGGTGCAGCAAGACCATGTCCGGGTCCTGCCCCAAACGCCTTTCAGCGAAATTCGGCGACGGGTGCCAGATCGGTTCCATCGCGCGGCAGACCTAGTTGTTCACGATGCTTCGATAAGGCTCGGGCGACCAGTCACACGCGAAACCGTCCCCGTCCGGGTCAAGGTTCTTTGGGTCGCGCTTTGGTCCGCCGGCGGTCAGAAACGCCACCTGGGCATTGTCGGACGAACTGAATTTCCTGCAGTTCCGCTTGCTGGCCTCGACACCCAGATTGAGTCCCCGCGAATATTTCTTTTCGCCGACCTTGTTGGTGGTGCCAAGCGCATATTCAACGATGTTCGCGCTCTTTTGCCCGCGCGTCGGCAGGGCCGTCGGCTCGATCAGCTGGAATTTCTCCTTCTGAGCTTTCAGCCGCGCCTTGTCGTCTTCGATCGAGACGTTTTCAACGAGAGAGGCGAAATTCTGCGTGTCTGAAATCTCGGGATTGTCGTTGCTGATGACCACCACGGGTTGGGTTTCCTCAGGCGGCGAGTCGCCCTCGGCGGCCACGGTTTTCGTGGCGTCACCTTCCGTGGTCTTGGCGGTCTCGGTCGTTGGAAGCGGCTCTTCGACCTTGCCGTCATTCACCGTCACGTGATTGCACGCGACAAGTACCGACATCGCCATACCGACAATTAACAGACGCATGTTCTTTTCCTTGGTAGAAGTTTCCTGTTTTCAGTCTCTTACCACCATTGATCAGGTTTTGAAACGAATCCCGCGGCGCGTTCGAGCGCATAGGCGGAATTCAGCATGTCGGCCTCTTCCCAGGGCCGCCCGATCAATTGCAGCCCCAACGGCAATCCGTCGCGGTCAAGCCCCGCCGGGACCGAGATCCCCGGCAAGCCGGCAAGGTTGACCGGCACCGTGAAGACATCGTTGAGATACATTTTCACCGGATCGACATCCGCCATTTCCCCCAGGCCAAAGGCGGCGGAAGGGGTGGCCGGGGTCAGGATGGCATCCACGCCCCGCGCGTATACCTGTTGGAAATCCCTGAGGATCAATGTCCGCACCCGCTGCGCGCGGCGGTAATAGGCGTCATAGAATCCCGCCGACAGAACATAGGTTCCGATCATCACGCGACGCTGAACCTCGGCACCGAAACCCTGCGCACGGGTGCGTTCGTACATTTCGGTGATACCGTCGCCCTTTTTGGGCGTGGCCCGGCGCCCATAGCGAACCCCGTCATACCGCGCGAGGTTCGAGGACGCCTCGGCCGGCGCGATCACGTAATAGGCCGGCAGCGCGTATTTCGTATGCGGCAGGCTGACATCGACGATTTCAGCACCGGCGTCGCGCATCATTTCGGCCCCTTTCGACCAAAGCGCCTCGATCTCGTCGGGCATTCCGTCCAGCCGGTACTCCTTTGGAATACCGATCTTTTTCCCGCGAATATCCCCTGTCAGTGCACCTTCAAAATCGGGCACCGGAAACTTGGCCGAGGTGCTGTCCCTGGCATCGTGCCCGCACATGGCCCCCAGCATGATCGCCCCGTCGCGCACGCTCTTGGTCATGGGGCCCGCCTGATCGAGCGAGGAGGCAAACGCCACAATGCCCCAACGCGAACAGCGCCCATAGGTGGGTTTGATGCCGACGATCCCGGTAAAGGCCGCGGGCTGCCGGATCGACCCGCCTGTGTCCGTTCCCGTCGCACCAAGGCACAGGTCTGCCGAAACGGCCGAGGCTGATCCACCCGAAGAGCCCCCCGGCGTCAGGTGCGCGTCAGACCCTTCGCGCCGCCACGGGCTGACAACCGGGCCATAGGTCGACGTTTCGTTGCTGGACCCCATGGCGAACTCGTCCATGTTGAGCTTGCCCAGCATGACCGCCCCCTGATCCCAAAGCCCCGCGGTGATCGTGCTTTCGTATTCGGGACGAAACCCGTCAAGTATGTTGGAGGCCGCCTGCGACCTGACCCCTTTGGTGCAGAACAGGTCCTTGATGCCCAGCGGAATGCCGCACATGTCCGGCGCATCGCCGTTCTGAATGCGCTTGTCCGCCGCGACCGCCTGATCGCGCGCCATGTCAAAAGTCGGCGTGACAACCGCGTTCAGAACATCCGCGCTTTTCACGGCTTCAATGCAGGCAGTGGTTATTTCGGATGCCGTGATTTCGCCTTTGCGCATGCCGTCGCGGGCCTTGGCAATCGTCAGGGTGTTGAGATCGGACATCTTGGTTACTCCACCACTTTGGGGACCGCGAAAAAGCCTTCGCGCGCGTCCGGTGCGTTGGCCAGCACCTTGTCGGGATACCCCCCGTCATCGACGATGTCCTTTCGGCGCGGCAAATCGGCAGGCGAGACCGAGGTCATGGGTTCAACCCCCTCGACATCGACTTCGTTGAGCTGCTCCATGAATCCCAGAATATTGCTCAGTTCCCTGGCCAGCGGTTCCAGCGCGCTTTGCGCGACTTCGATCCGCGCCAGATGGGCCACGCGCCGGGCGGTATTGGTGTCAATCGACATGCCGTATTCCTTCAAGGAGGTTCCGCGCATCGTTTACCCAAGCAGGGCACGCTCTGCAAGCGCAGGCGGTCGCGGAACGGGAAAATCGCGAATGCGGCACAAGGCGTATTGAAAGGCTCGGAAAACTCGTGAATGGTTGGGTTCAGGACAACCAAAGGCCAACCATGTTCCAGTCGTTCAAAGCCACCACGAACCCGGCGGACGGTCCTCCGCGCCTGGCCGCATTGCGCGCAGAGATGGCGGCGCGCGGGGTTGACGCGTTTCTGGTGCCAAGGGCGGATGCCCATCAGGGTGAATGGGTCACCGCAAAGGATGAGCGGCTGGCCTGGCTGACCGGGTTTACCGGGTCCGCCGGGTTTTGCGCCGTGACACAGGATACCGCAGGCGTGTTCATCGACGGGCGCTATAGCCTGCAGGTTCTGGATCAGATCGACCGCGACAGCTTCGTGCCCGTTCCCATTCCCCGGACCGATTTGGGGGCGTGGCTGAAATCCGCCCTGCCACGGGGGGGCAAGATTGCTTATGATCCGTGGCTGCATGTTCAAAGCCAGATTGACACGCTTTGCGCGCAATTCAGCGGTTCGCGCTGCGAGTTGGTAAAGAGCGATAATCTCATCGACGCGATCTGGACGGATCAACCGGACCCGCCCAAGGGCAAAATCAACCTTCACCCGCAGGAATTCGCCGGGCGCGCGGCAACGGAAAAGTGCGAAGATATTGCGCGCGATCTGAAGAAAGGCGGGCAAAGTGCGGTCGTATTGACACTGCCTGACAGCATCGCGTGGCTCTTGAATATTCGCGGCGCGGACATCGCGCGCACACCGGTGGTGCTGGCTTTTGCCATTCTTGATGTCGACGGACAGGTTTCGGTGTTCACGGACCCGGATAAGGCCGACGCGAACGTGAGGGCCTGGCTGGCGCCCACGGTTACGTTTCACAACCCCGCGGCGTTTGGCCCGGCGCTGGACGCCCTCAGCGGGCCCGTGCGCGTGGACGAATCCACCGCGCCGGTCTGGGTTGGCAACCGGTTGAAGGCAGCCGGCATCGATGTCGTCAATGCCCCGGATCCCTGCGCCCTGCCCAAAGCGCGCAAGAACCCGACCGAAATCGCAGGCGCGCGGCAGGCGCATCTGCGCGATGCCGTCGCCATGGCGGAACTGCTGGCGTGGCTTGACGGTCTTGGCGCGGCACCCGATCTCAGCGAGATCGACGTGGTGATCAAGCTTGAAGAATTGCGCCGCCGCTCGAACCTGCTGGTTGACATCAGCTTTGAAACGATCTGCGGGACGGGTCCGAACGGGGCGATCAACCATTACCGCGTGACCGAGCAGTCAAACCGCAAGATCCAGACCGGTGACCTCCTGCTGGTAGATAGTGGCGGGCAGTATCGTGACGGCACCACCGACATCACCCGCACCATCGCAATCGGCACGCCTACGGCCGAGCATCGGCGTTGCTTCACCCGCGTTCTTCAGGGCGTCATCGCCATCTCTCGGGCGCGCTGGCCAATCGGGCTGGCAGGGCGCGATCTTGATCCCCTGGCGAGGGCGGCCCTGTGGCGCGCGGGGCAGGATTTCGATCACGGAACCGGGCATGGGGTCGGCGCTTTTCTGGGGGTTCACGAAGGCCCGCAGCGCCTGTCCCGTCTTTCGACGATCCCTTTTGAGGCAGGAATGATCCTGTCAAACGAGCCGGGATACTATCGCGCCAACGATTTTGGCATTCGGATCGAAAACCTCGTGGTGGTGGAAAAAGCGCCCCCTCTGACAGGCGCCGATGCGCGCGAAATGCTGTCGTTCGAGACCCTGACCTTTACGCCGATCGACCGGAACCTGATCGACGTCCGTATGCTCAGCGAGGGCGAACGGAACTGGGTGAACACCTATCATGCCGAGACATTTCAGAAGGTTGCGATCAACTGTTCGCCGTCGACGAAAGCGTGGATGGACCGGGCCTGCGCCCCTTTGTAACCGCATTGCAAACGGGAATTCCGGGCGTTAAGATCGGCCTCTGAAGAGCGGGGGAACATGGCACACACGATCAAGATCAATCAAAGCAGCGGCACCTGGGTCGTCCGGTCTGCCGGCGCGGTGATCGCGGAATCCTCCAGGGCGCTGGAACTGGTCGAAGGGACCGCACCCGGCGTCATCTATTTCCCGCGCGACGATATCGCGATGGAGTTTCTGGACAAGACCGAAAGCTCGACCACTTGCCCGTTCAAGGGACAGGCCACCTATTTCGCCATTCACGGCAAGAGCGGTGTGTTGCCCGACGCAGCCTGGAGTTATGAAAGCCCCATCGCAAATGTAACGGCGATTGCCGGGCACCTGGCTTTTTACGGCAACAAAGTGGTCGTCGAGCAGATCTGAACCCCTAAGCCCGTCAACGGTCGTAATCGTGCAGGACGGATTGCGTGATGGTTTCATGCGAAATGACACCAAGCACGGCCTGTGGCCTTGGCACGCCCGTTCCCCGCACCACCAGTTCATAGGCATGTCCACGGGCGACCATGCGGCTAAGGACCGATTCCATCAGGTTGTTTTCCCGCGCGACGCCGAATTTGCTGCGCACGGGGGCAAGCGCGCGGGTCACGTCGTTCTTGTCAACCAGAACGACTCCGGACACGTGTTTCCCGCGGGTGACCACGGCATAACCATGCGAGTCCGCGGGCAGTGACGTCAACGTCGCGGTTGCGCGCCGCAAGTCCTTGGCGTCGACCACGCCGATGATGGGGTGCATGACCTCGGTGACAAGACGGATGGGGAACATATGGGTGCGGTGGTCGGTCGGAACGTGATGACCACGACGCGCGAGTTTCATCGTATAGATGTTTTCCTTGACCAGCGCGCGGCGCATGCCGATGGCGCAGGCAACGGCGATGATCGCGGCAACGGCGATGTTGTAATCCCCGGTCATTTCGAAAATCATCATGATTGCGGTCATTGCGGCCCCGGTACCACCGCCCACCAGCCCGGCCATCCCGACCAGGGCGAACGTGATCGGGCTGAACCCCAGCGACGGCCAGATCACGTCGAGAAGCGCCCCGAACGCCCCGCCAAGCGTTGCGCCCAGAAACAGCGAGGGCGAAAAGATCCCGCCCGAGGCACCCGCCGCCAGACTGACCGTCGTGGCCAGAAGTTTCGCGAAGAAGAGAACGATCAGCAGCCCGGCCAGGGTCAGGCCTCCGTTCAGGATCGACTGGATGGTCGCATAGCCAACTCCGGCCGTCTGATACATGCCCGTTGCAAGCAGCATGACATAAAACAGGACGCCAAGGAACAGCATGCCCATGGCGTTGCGCACATAGTCGTTGAACGGCAGGGCATCGAAACGATCTTCCAGCCAATGCAGCAGCCAGATAAACAGCCAGGCCGCCACGCCGCATAAAACCCCAAGCACCGCATAAAGCGGCAACACATCGACCGAAAGCGGTACGAACGGATCGGGCAAGGTATAGCTGGCGACCAGAAACGCCGGTTCGTTCCCGAAAACCAGCCGCCCGATATAGGTCGCAGCACCCGTTGACAAAACGACCGGCAGAAACGTGCGGGCCGAAAATTCCGGAAGCATCAGCTCAATGGCGAACATCACAGCGCCCAAGGGCGTGTTGAATGTCGCCGCAATCCCCGCCCCCGCGCCGGCCGCAACCATCGTGATGACCTGCCAGTGGCGCAAATGCAGCCAGCGCCCAAGGACCGAGCCGATGCCGCTCCCGATCTGAATGATCGGACCCTCACGACCCACGGACGCGCCCGACCCGATCGACAGGGCCGAGGCCAGAGATTTGATGATCACCACCTGCGGACGAATATGCCCGTTTCGAAAATAGATTGCGTCCATGACTTCGGGCACGCCATGGCCGCGCGCCTCGGGCGCAAATCTCTTGACCAGAAAGAGCACAATCGCCCCACCGATCACCGGCGCCAGAATGACCCACGCCCCGAAAGGGCTGGCGGCAGTCGGGAGGTTCGCATCATACGTGCCTGAAAACCGGCCAAGGAAAAAGACATTGTGAATAAGCCCGATCAGCCAGCGCAGGAAAACTGCGCCAAAACCGGTCACCACACCAATGACCACCGCGATCAGCGAAAGCGTGATGAGGTTAACTTGCCGGTTGTGCGCTGGCTCGTGCTGTGGCATTCAAATGTCCCGAAACTGACGCGCAGTTAGCCTGTGTCGCGGCTCCGTGCAATGACTTGTCGGCCCCAAACCACAATTTCTTGTGCCCGCTTGCCGGAATTGCACGCCCTCAACACCGAAACTGAAAACCACATGCCCGCAACACCAAAAAAACCGCTGGGAATCCACTGGCGCCGCACCAAACGCGAAACCGTCGGGATAATCTCGCTGAGTGTGGTGCTGCTGGGGGGGTATATCTGGTTTCTCGACCGTCAGGAAACACGCGCCGCGCAATATTTTCAGGATCTGCGCGTCGCGGCGCCGGATCGGTACCTGAACGAGATCAGGCGGATCTCGGGGTTTGAGTTTTATTTGTCTGAATACGGCGACCTCAAGGGGTTTGGCGCGTATCAGGCCCGCGTGCCGGATTTCATGATCGGGCGCTGGTCGCTGGCGGACCAGCCCAAGCGTGTTTCAGACACCTATCGCGTGGCAGATTGTGTGAACCCACTGATCTTTGAGAACGGTCGCGTGACCTATCCGACCCAGACAGATCCGGTTGCGGCGACATTTCGGTTGGAGCGCAACCAACTGTTTGTCCGGCACCTCACCGGCGAAACGACCCGCGTGACCTTGGTGGGCACGGGCATTCATTTGCACCATATCGAACTGGATCTGCCGGCGTCTGACGCAAGGGTGTTTGGGTATGCGTGCAACTAGTGTCGTGGACTCAAAGCTCTTATCATTGCAATCAGGCAAAACGCGAGGTTCGCGCCCGCTCTTGCGGGGCGATCTCTCACACGACACGCAAAGCGTGATGTGTTGCCGACATGCGCTTGGCGATGCCAAGCGCCGAGAGGCGGGCGCGAACCGGATTGCAGGCAATCCGGGGTGCTTCGGACATCAGTGATGCGAGCTTTGGATGCAGGTGAATAGGGTGCAGACCATGGAAAGGACCAAAGGATGAACCGCGAACACACGCTTGGGCTGTTGCGCGACCTTCTGGGGGATCGGTTGAGTGTTTCGCGCCCGGATCTGGAGCTTCATGGCCAGAACGAAACACATTTCTCACATGCTCCGCCGGATGCGGTCGCCTACCCCGAGACCACCGCGGAAGTCTCTGAAATCGCGAAAATATGTTCCGCTGACGGTTGCCCGATGACCGGGTGGGGAACCGGCACATCGCTGGAAGGGCATGCGCTTGCCGTCAAGGGTGGGATTTCGGTCGATTTCTCGCGTATGAACCGGGTTCTGGACCTCAATGCCGAGGACATGGACGTGACGGTACAACCCGGCATCACGCGCGAGGCGCTCAACAGAGAACTGCGCGCAACCGGGCTGTTTTTCCCGATTGACCCCGGTGCGAATGCGTCAATCGGGGGCATGGCCTCGACCCGCGCCAGCGGCACGACCGCGGTGCGCTATGGCACGATGCGCGACAACGTGATTGCGCTGGAAGCGGTTCTGGCAGACGGGCGCATCATCCATACCGGCACGCGCGCGCGCAAGTCCTCGGCCGGATACGACCTGACGGCACTTTTTGTCGGGGCGGAAGGAACGCTGGGGCTGATCACGTCCCTGACGCTGCGTCTGTCGGGCCAGCCCGAAGCGATCTCGGCCGCCGTGTGCGCTTTTGAGACGATAGATGACGCGGTCAACGCGGTCATCACCACCATTCAGACCGGCATTCCCATGGCCCGGATCGAGTTCGTGGACGACGCGACCGCCCGTGCCTTTAACGGGTATGCAAACGCAGAAATGCCTGAAAAACCCCATCTTTTGCTGGAATTTCACGGATCCGATAGCGCGGTTGCCGAACAGGCCGAGCGCGCCGGCGAAGTGATGTCCGAACTCGGCGGCAGCGGGTTTCAATGGTCCGGCAGGCCCGAGGATCGCAACCGTTTGTGGAGGATGCGCCACAATGCCTATTACGCGGCCCTTTCGCTGAAACCGGGAGCGACCGCCGTCGTCACCGATATATGCGTTCCCATCTCGCAACTGGCGCGGGCTGTGCGTGAAACGCGCGAGGACATCGCCAAGAGCGGTATTCCCGGCCCGATCCTTGGCCATGTCGGCGACGGTAATTTCCATGCGGTTCTGCTGATCGATCCCGATAGCCAGGCGGAAAAGACAACCGCGCTGGACCTCTCACACAGGATGGCCAGACGCGCGTTGGACCTGGGCGGGACGGTCACGGGCGAACATGGTATCGGCATGGGAAAGCTGGACTTGATGGAGGCGGAACACGGCGCCGCCTGGACCGTCATGGCCGATCTCAAGCGCACACTCGACCCTGACAACCTGATGAATCCCGGCAAGATGGTGCGCCTGAA
>CAYXNM010000106.1:0-9197 GCA_964466385.1 uncultured Rhodobacter sp.
CTGCCCGGCGTATCCGCCGGACGGGAATGGGGGCGGGGTTCGTGCCAAAAGGCCGGGGGGGTGAACGCGGGCTGCACTCTCCTGCCCGCCCCTCAATCATGTGTTGGCCATTAGGCGCGCTGGCATTACGCGTTTGATCCGAACCACGGCGCGCACGTGAATTGCACGCCGTTTCATCGACCTGACCACATTACCGGGACCGCAACTTGACCGTGATAGCTTGAGGCACGCAGCGTCCCGTTCAATTCGCAAGGAACGCGTCGGAAAAACCCGATCTCTTCGCTTCAGAAAGCGCGTTCTTAAGCGCGCCATTGTCCCTGAACGGTCCGAGCAATACGATTTGATAGGTCTTGCCCTTGCGGTTGAGAACACGCGTTGACGTCGGCCACCCTGCCCCGCTGAACCTGGCGCGGGTTCGTTTGGCGTTATCGGGAACACCGAATGTCGCGATCTGCACGAACGGGAATGTCGCGCGCACCGCGGCGGCGACTGGCCTGACCTTTGGCAGTGCCGTGGCGGTCAGCGCCGACACGTCCTCGATCTTCTTCATGTTCAAAGGCGAAGCCGGGTCCACGATCACGGGTTTCTTGCGAGGGGCGCTGCCAGCCACGGTGTTTGCCGCGTATGTTCTGGTTGAAACGGTTGTGTAAGGATAGATGATTTGCGGCAGTTGCGCCGTCATGTCCCGGCCCGTCGTGACGTCGATCAAACGACGCGGCATGGTCTGCGTCCAGATAAGGTCCATCGCCGCCTGCCCTTCCGGCGTACCGACACCACGTTGCGCGGGGCGCGCGTTTTCCGCCAGCAGGCTTGTATAGCCTTTGGGAAGGACCGGTTGCGGTTGTGTCCGCGTGACCTGAACAGCGGCGGTGGCCGTACCGCTCTTGCGTCCGTTGAAGAGATCTCCGGGGTGGTTTTGTTGGGGAACGTGGCGGATGACATAATGTCCGCGATAAAGTTTCGGCGCCGGGGCCTCTGCTGTTTCGACTTTCGGTTTTGTTGCCGAAGCAGCGGCCGGCGCGACCGCCGCTATGGTGATGGTCGGCTTGGCCTTCTTCCTGTTCGGACCGAACCAGTTCCAGTTGAAGGACGCGTGCTTTTTCCGGATCGCCGGGGACGGAGCCGCAGGCGCGGTTTGCGCCGTGGCAACCAGCCGAACGGTTTTCGTTTCGCCCGTTTTGGCCGGTTTTGCAGGGGTCATTCCGGCGATCGCCGTCGGTTTATACCCGCAGACCACCTGCTTGTTGCGCTTGACGCGCGGTATCCACGAAACATTGCCGTTATACCCGGCCCGAACGAAAATGCACCCGTTGCTGTCAACAAACTGGTTGCCCTTGTAACTGGCGGGCGGGGTTTCCGCCGGGCCGCCAAAATAACGCAGCGACTTGCCCTGTGCTGCCACGGCCAGCGAAAAGATCGCCAGACCTCCGAGAAACGCGTTGACCGCCCGCATTCTTGCCCCCTTTTTATTGGGGGCAGTCTGCCCAATCGTAAATAATTAGTAAAGGGTTCCGCGGCATTTATTTAGCCTATTTAGTGCCGAACATGCGATCACCCGCATCACCTAGACCAGGGAGGATATAACCGACATCGTTCAGTTTCCTGTCCAGCGCGGCCGTCACGATCGGGACATCGGGGTGCGCTTCTTTCATGCGCGCAACCCCCTCAGGCGCCGCCAGAAGGCACAAAAAACGAATATCGGTGGCCCCGGCTCCTTTCAACAGATCAATCGCCGCAACCGAGGAATTCCCGGTCGCCAGCATGGGATCGACGGCGATGACCCGACGGTTCCTGATCCCCTCGGGCACCTTGAAATAATACTGCACCGGCATCAGGGTTTTTTCGTCCCGATAAAGTCCGACAAACCCGACGCGCGCCGATGGAATCAGTTCCAGCACGCCATCAAGCAATCCGTTACCCGCCCTGAGGATCGAAACAAGCGCCAGCTTTTTTCCCTGAAGAACCGGTGCGTCCATCTTGATCAAAGGGGTTTCGATCTCCTTGTGGGTCATGGGCAGATCCCGCGTGACCTCATACGCCAGCAACATCGAGATTTCCCGCAACAGCTGGCGAAAAACGGCGGTAGACGTGGCTTTTTCCCGCATGAGCGTCAGCTTGTGCTGCACCAATGGATGATCGACGATTTTCAGATGTTCCTGCATGCCCGTTCCCCCGAGTATTGAGCTAAAGCGGTGTGTGTCCAGTCCCTACCGCATCTTGCCGTCCCAACCAACCGTTTAGGCGGGTCGGGGCGCAGAGTTTTCGCATTCAGCCTTCAGACCAGAAAACTGCGTCCCTCCGGTCCGAATGCGATTCCCAGATGATGCGCGGCACTTGCGCCGACATCGCTGAATCCCATCAGCCCGATCTCGCCGCTGCCGTTTCCCGCAACGACGACCGGCACGCGTTCACGGGTGTGGTCGGTCCCTTGCCACGTGGGGTCATTGCCGTGATCTGCGGTGAATATCATCAGGTCATCCGGCTGCATCCTGCCCAACACCTCGGGCAGGCGCCGGTCAAACCATTCCAGCGCACGCGCATAGCCCGCCACGTCGCGCTGGTGGCCGTAAAGCGTGTCGAACTCGACAAAGTTCGAGAACACCAACGCGCCCGGTTCTGCCTGGTCCATCAACGTCACCAGCCTGTCAAACAATGACGCATCGCCAGTGCCCTTGGTGTGTTCGCTGATGCCACGACCCGAAAAAATGTCATTGATCTTGCCAACTGCATGAACCGCGCCACCGGCCTGCGCGACATGATCGCACAAGGTTGGCGCGGGCGGCGCGATCGCGAAATCGCGGCGGTTGGGCGTCCGCGTGAAACCCGCCGAGACGCTGCCCACAAACGGGCGCGCGATAACACGCCCGACCTTCATTTCATGGAGCGTGGGCGCAAGATCCCGACAAAGCCCAAGCAGCCTTTCCAGCCCGAAATGTTCCTCGTGCGCGGCGATCTGAAAGACACTGTCCGCGGACGTATAGCAAATCGGCCAACCCGTCCCGATATGCTCGCGGGCGTGTTCCTCAATGATCGGAATGCCCGAGGCGTGGCAATTCCCAAGGATCCCCTCAACGGATGCCAGCGCACACACACGGGCGACGATTTCATCGGGGAATGCTGGTCGTGTCTGGGGAAAATAGTGCCAGTCCCAGGGGACCGGAACACCCGCCAGTTCCCAATGTCCGGAGGGTGTATCCTTGCCCAGCGAAACCTCGGTCGCGGCGCCGAACCGGCCCGTTGGCCTTGCCTCCAGACCGGGTGTGTCCACGCCTGAGGCCAATCTGATCGCCGCCCCCAAACCCAGCCCGTCGAGGTTTGGCACCATCAAAAGCCCCTTGCGCCCCGTGTCGGCCCGACCGGCCGCGCAATCCGCAACGATATGTCCCAGCGTATTGGAACCCTCATCGCCGAAATCCGCCGCGTCCGGCGCACCCCCGCACCCGACCGAGTCCAGAACCGTCAGAAAAACCCGCGCCATCAAGTCACCTTTTTCAGTATCAGGGGATTGTCACCGGGTGGAGCGGACGAGATCCTGATCGCCGACAAGACCGCTTTTCTTGCGCGCTCCAGCGCCGCGTCGCCCGGCGCATGAACAATTGCAATCGGATCGTGTTTTTCCACATAAAGCCCCAATCCCGCGATCTGGTCCAGCCCGACCGAAAGATCAAGCCTGTCGCCCTGCCGCTTGCGCCCACCGCCGAGGTTCACGACGGCCTCGCCAAGCGCACGCGCATCGATCGTTGTGACAAAACCGGCAACGGGGGCCGCGACCTCGTCGGTGACGGGCGCCACGGGCAAGTGCTTGTCGGGTTTATCCAGGAAATCGCGCGGACCACCCAGCAGGGCCACCATGCGGGAAAACCTCTCTGCCGCAGCACCGGATTGAAAGGCCGCTTCGATCATGGCCTGACCTTCTGGCGCGCGCTCGCACAGGCCGCCAAGTTCCAGCAACGCGCCGCCGAGCGCGACCGTTACATCCCAAAGGCGGGAGTCGGTTTCCTCCCCGCGCAGGAACCGAACCGCATTTGATACTTCAAGCGCGTTTCCCGCGGCACTCGCAAGAGGCTCGTTCATGTCGGTGATCAGGGCGGCCGCGCTACACCCGGCCCCCTTGGCCACGCTGACCAGCGCCTTTGCCAAAGCCCCGGCTTGGGTTGGGTCTTTCAGAAATGCGCCCGACCCGGTTTTCACGTCCAGAACCAGCCCTTCCAGACCAGCGGCGAGTTTCTTTGACAGGATGGACGCCGTGATGAGGTCGATGCTTTCCACCGTCGCCGTGACATCGCGCACAGCGTAAAGGCGTTTGTCCGCAGGGGCGATATTGCCCGTAGCACTGACAATCGCACATCCCGCGCCAGCGACGACGTCGCGCAGCGTTTCATCATCCACTTCGGTCCGGTAACCGGGAATGGCGTCAAGTTTGTCAAGCGTGCCACCCGTATGCCCCAGACCGCGGCCCGAGATCATCGGCACGAATGCCCCGCACGCCGCCAGAGCCGGGGCAAGAACCAGCGAGACATTGTCGCCGACCCCGCCTGTTGAGTGTTTGTCAAGGACCGGTCCCGGCAGATCCCAGCTTTGCGTGTCCCCGCTGTCGCGCATGGCCAGCGTCAGGGCCACACGCTCCGGCGCACCCATGCCATTCAGCAGAACCGCCATGGCAAACGCACCGGCCTGCGCGTCGGTCACGCCGCCGTCCGCCACCCCCCGGACAAACCATCCGATCTCTTCGTCGCTGAGCGCCCGGCCGTCACGCTTGGCCGAAATGATGCTGCGCGCATCCATTCAGTCTTTGCCCAGATGCCCGGCGCTGAACGCACCCGGCAAGAGATCGCCAACCGTCATTCTGACTTCGGCGCCCTTCAGCCCGGCCAGCGTCACGGGAACGTCAGGCGCGCAAAACTCGGCCAGTTTCTGGCGGCACCCGCCACAGGGCGTCACCGGCGTCGGGCTGTCGGCGATGACCAGCACCTCGGTGATCCTGTGTTCGCCGGAAACGACCATCGCCGCAATGGCACCGGCTTCGGCGCAGGTGCCTTCGGGATAGGCGACATTTTCAACGTTGCACCCGGAAAAAACCGTTCCGGAGGCGGCCCGGATCGCCGCGCCCACCCGGAAACCCGAATAGGGCGCATATGCGTTGAGACGGGCCTCGCGCGCATGATCAAACAAAGTGGACATGTTTTTCCTTTTTTGACTGACAGGACAAGTCTGATCCCGGCGTGGGCATATTGCAACCCTGCGAAACAACCGGAATTCGGTTCAGCCCGTGGGCCCGACAGCCGCGCATTGCTGCTGACGTGCGCTGAGACGGCTGCACGCCCGCATCGCTTTTTCCTCGGTCAGGCCGACGAAACTGGCCTGAAAACCGCCGCTGCGTGAAATCACCTTGCGCAGCGCACCGTCAAGCGAGCTGAAATCCTGCAAAGCCATTCGCAACAGCAGTTTTTCCGCCTCGTATCGCGTTCCGAACGAGCCGAGACTGATCGACCATTGCCGCCCGCCCGAAGTGGAAACCCGGGTCACGACGCGCGGTTGATCGTCTCGTGGCGCAGGGCGCGTTGCGTCGTCCTGGGACGCATGAACGACGACTTCCTGTACCGGCCCGATCAGACCCTGATCGGACGCAACCAGATCGACGGTCGACTTGTTGTTGAGCGCCGCCCTTGACAGCGGGCGCGGAAACGGGCGTGGACTATGTTTCACTGCCGAGGCGACCTTTGCCGTCTTTGCAACGCCATAAGACGGCAGGCCCGGCTTCTCGACCGCGGCATGGACAGGCGCGCGCTTGAACCCCATGTCCAGCAATTCGGCCATGCGCTTGTTGCGCGCGGCTGTCGAACGGCCGCCGAAAACCGCCGCGATGATCCGCTTTTCACCTCGATGCGCGGACGCCACCAGATTGAAACCCGCGGCCCGCGTGTACCCGGTCTTGATCCCGTCGGCACCGCGGTAGGCGGCCAGAAACTTGCGGTTGGTGCTGCGAACACTGCGGCTGCCCACCATCGTGCTCTGACGCGAGAAAATGTTAAAATACTGGGGGAAATCGAAAAACAGGTGCCGCCCCAACGTGGTCATGTCCCGCGCGGTGGACAAATGTCCCTTTTCGGTCAGCCCGTGTGCGTTCTTGAAGGTCGAGCGTGTCATCCCAAGCGCCTTGGCGGTTTTGTTCATGCGCCGCGCAAAGGCGGCCTCGGACCCGCCGACGGCCTCGGCCAGCGCGGTGGCGGCATCGTTGGCCGATTTCACCGCCGCAGCGCGGATGAGATAGCGCAGCGCAATGCGCTGACCCGCACGCAGGCCCAGCTTGGAAGGCGGTTCGCCCGCCGCGCGTTTGGATATCGAAACCTTGGTATCAAGGGTAATCTCGCCGTTTCGGATGGCCTCGAACGTCACATAAAGTGTCATCATTTTGGTCAGCGAGGCGGGGTGCAGGCGCGTATCGGCGTTGCGCGAATGAAGAACCTCGCCCGTTCGGACGTCGACCACCATAGCCGCATAGGGCGCCGCCATGCCCGCAGCACCTGCAAATACCAAAACGAAAGCAAGAAGAATCCCGCTCGCTGCCTGCCTGAACATCGGTTGCTCCGACGATATTTCTGCCTCTGACCCCGATTGGACGGGGCCTTTTGTTGTTCCGCGCACGCTAACACGGCTTTTCTGGCAAAAAAACCCTTTTTGTTGAGACACTTCAAATGTTTCAGAGACGTTGCGGCGATTATCGGAAAACTCTTCGTTAAGGAAACTCTGATCAATATCCCCGTCGGCATTTCGCAAAACTTGAACATCGCGGCAATTCACATTTGGCCTTGGGCCGCTTATATTGCATTGTCGTCAGAGGACGATTCTGGAGGCACGGGTGATCCCGGTTATTTTGACAGGTGCGAACGGCGGGGACGATGACGGCGATACGTCGGTCGTCACGCGAACGCGTACGCGAACCAAACGGCCTCCGCTTTACAAGGTGCTGCTGCTCAATGACGACTACACGCCAATGGAATTCGTGGTTTATGTGCTGGAGCGGTTCTTTGCTATTTCACATGAGCAATCGGTCGAAATCATGATGACCGTCCACAAGAAAGGTCTGGCGGTCGTCGGGGTGTTTTCGTTTGAGATTGCGGAAACGAAAGTCGCGCAGGTAATGGAACTGGCGCGACGAAACCAGCACCCGCTGCAATGCACGATGGAGAAAGAATAAGGCGTCTGCCTTGTTCCGATCATGACGCTGAAACGATTTGAATTCGCCCGCGACACCGCCGGTTTTCCCATGCCGCTGCCAGGCAAAATCGCCGTATTGGCCGCCAGCGCAAACTGCGACTATCGCCGCCTGTTTGGCGAAAACGTGTTCCTTTTCAGCAGTTTCGCGCCGGACGTCGCGCGGCTTTCGGCTTTGGGATATTCCGTCAAAACCGACCCCGACGGGGAATACGACGCGTCCATCGTCCATGCGAGCCGCGCCAGGCTGCAAACGCTCGGAAACATCGCAGAGGCATTTCGCCTGACCCGGCCGGGCGGCCTTGTCGCCGTGGACGGTGCAAAAACCGACGGGATCCAGTCAGCGCTTGACCAGTGCAAAAAGGCGGGACTGGTCCTCTGCTCCGTATCAAAATCTCACGGTAAACTTTTCTGGATGGACCGCCCGGAACGTGTGCCCGAACCGGTTTCTTTGTGGGCCGCAGCGCTTGAGCTTTCCACGAACGAGGATGGTTTCCTGACCTCGGCCGGCGTTTTTTCACAAGATCGGATCGACACGGGCTCTGCCTTGCTGGCCGGGTGTTTTGACCATCGGCTGCGGGGAACCGTCGCCGATTTGGGGGCGGGCTGGGGCTGGCTTTCGGTGAAGGCGTCAGAGAAGGGCAAGATTACGGGTCTGGATCTCTTTGAGGCGGACGCCGCCGCGCTCAGGGCGGCGCGGGCCAACCTGGGGTCCACGCAGGCCCGGTTTCATTGGTGCGACGTCCGAACCCTGCGGACCGAAACGAAATACGATGCGGTGATCTGCAACCCTCCGTTTCACCAAACCCGCGCCGCTGACCCCACGATCGGTCTTGATTTCCTTAAGACCGCGGCGGGGATACTCACGCCCGGCGGGGCGCTCTGGCTGGTTGCGAACCGTCACCTGCCCTACGAAAAGAGCCTGAACGAATTGTTCGCTAGCGTACTCGTTCTGGACCAAACACCACAATACAAAGTGTTTCTCGCACAAAAACCGCGTACATCTTCCTCTCGCACGCACCGCGAAAAACCGGTACATTCAATCAGCTAACCCGAAGGGGATCCGATGTCTTTTTCCATCAGCGGCAAGACTGCAATCGTGACGGGTGCAGCAAACGGGGTGGGCCTGGCGATTGCGCGTCATTTCGTGGTTCAGGGCGCCCATGTCATGTTCGCCGACATGGACGAGGCAAAGCTGGAGGCCGAAGTCACCGCGATTTCGACCGGCGAAAGCCGCACGCAGTACTTTGCGGGGGATTTGCGCCAACGCCTGACCCTGGCCAACCTGTTGTCCGCGACAATCGATGAATTTGACCGTGTGGATGTTCTGGTCAATGCCAGCCGCCAGGTGCTGACGTCCGATCCGCTCAGCGCCGACGGCGATGCGTTTGAAACCCTGATCGAACAGAACGTCACCACCAGCCTGCGTTTGTCGCAAGTCATTGCAAAACGCTTCATCAAACAGGCCGAAGACGATGATCAGGAGGGCGAAAACATCGGCTCGATCGTCAATATCTCGTCCGTCGCCGCCCGGCTTTCCCATCCAAAGCTGATGGCCTATTCGGTCAGTTCGGCGGCCCTTGATCAACTGACCCGATCAATGGCAGTCGCCTTTGCCCCGCACCGCATTCGCGTCAATGCCGTCGCCTTTGGTTCGGTCATGAGCGCAAGCCTGCGAAACGCTCTGAAAGACAACCCGGACCTGCGCAGCAAAGTGTCGGATTCCACACCCATGAACCGGATTGGCGAAGCCGACGAGGTTGCCGAAGCGGTCCAGTACCTTGCGTCGGAAAGTTCCAGTTTCGTGACCGGGCATGTGTTGACGGTGGATGGAGGCCGTTCGCTCATCGATCCGGTGGTCGCGGCCGCGCATTGAAGCACCCACGTTTTGCCGGGGTTTCTTCACCTTCTTTTCAATCAGACCAACCTGCCCAATCCCTGACCTGTGAGGCAGGAAGAAAGAGCGGCCCTTGCCACCCCAA
>CAYXNM010000107.1:0-4785 GCA_964466385.1 uncultured Rhodobacter sp.
GCTTTGAGCCCCGGAGATCGGTCGGCCCTGTCCGCATTCCCATTTCATCCCCCAAGCGCTTGGCGCTCTTGTCGGGGAACCTTGCAGCACCGTTCTTGCGGGCAATTCGGCCGGCGGTCAAGTGAATTAGCGACTTTCACGGCCCCGGCAGCGGCATCCGGGCGACATGGCCGGGGAAACTTCCGCCCGCCGCAAAGCCCGCTTGGCCGGGTGTGAAGGGATCGGTCTTGGCGCGCATTTCCGTGGAACCAACGCGACGGCGACCGCTGCACTTTCATTATCTTGTGGATAAGTCGCTCAAAATGGGCATATAAGGTGGTTTCTAGTTGACTTATTGCACCCTCGAACGAAACCTGTCCAAAGGTGCGGAATCAATGCAGGCGAAAGTAATTGCAGTTCACCAAACTCAGACTGACGGGTTTCAAAAGCTTCGTTGACCCGACGGATTTGAACATTTCCGATGGGCTGACGGGCATTGTCGGGCCAAATGGCTGCGGCAAGTCCAACCTGCTGGAAGCTTTGCGCTGGGTCATGGGTGAAAACCGCCCCACCGCGATGCGCGGCGGGGGAATGGAAGACGTGATATTTGCCGGAGCGGCCAGTCGTCCGGCGCGGAATTTCGCCGAAGTTGCCCTCTTTCTTGATAATTCGCAGCGCACCGCCCCTTCGGGTTTCAACGACGCCGACCAGATCGACATCGTCCGGCGGATCACGCGCGATGTCGGCTCGGCTTTCAAGTCAAACGGCAAGGATATGCGCGCGCGCGACATCCAGATGCTGTTCGCCGATGCCTCGACGGGTGCGCACTCGCCGGCGTTGGTGCGGCAGGGGCAGATTTCGGATCTCATCAACGCCAAGCCCAAATCGCGCAGACGCATTCTGGAAGAGGCCGCAGGGATTTCCGGTCTTTACCAGCGGCGCCACGAGGCGGAACTGAAACTGAACGGCGCCGAGACAAACCTGACCCGTGTCGAGGATATTCTGGAGCAACTGCAAACCCAGTTGACCGCCCTGTCGCGTCAGGCCCGTCAGGCCGCGCGATATCGCCAGATCGGCGAGGAATTGCGCACCGCCGAGGGGTTGCTTTTGTACATGCGCTGGCGCGAAGCCGACAAGGCGATGGCACGCGCAGAGCACGAATTGAACCTGCACAACCTCGCGGCCGCCAAAACGCAAAAAATTGCCCTTGCGGCCACGAGAGCCCGCGCCGGACATGAAGAAAAGGTACCCCCCCTGCGCGAGGAAGAAACCATCGCCGCCGCCGTCCTGCAGCGTCTTCTGGTGGAGCGCGACCTTTTGGACGATCAGGAAAAACGCGCAACAGGCGCCATCGAAACGCTCAGCGCACGCATTCAGCAGCTTGATCTTGATATCGGCCGGGAAAACAGCCTCAATCGCGACGCCGGGGAAACCATCGAGCGCCTGACATGGGAAAAAGAAGCCCTCCGGAAGGCCAACGAGGGATTTGAGCAAAAACAGAAAGAGGCGGGCGAGGCCGCCCGTGCCGCCGGTTCGCGGCTAAAAGAGCAGGAAACCCTGCTGGGACAACTGACCGAAGACGTGGCCCGCCTTGCCGCGCGTCACCAATCCGCGCATCGATTGCTGGCGGACGGGCGCATGACACTGGCCAAGAACGAAGCCGAGGCGGAAAAGGCGCTGGCAGCAACACAGGAGGTTGAAGCCAGTCTGTCAACAGCCGCTGAGCGCCTTGAATCCGCCCAACACGCCCTGAAACAGGCCGAAAAAGCGGCCGCCGGGGCCGAAGCCGATCTGTCCGCCGCCGACGCGGCGCGCAGCGAGGCCCAGTCGCTTGAATCCGATGCCCGCGCCGAGATGTCGGAAAAGGAAGGCGAGGCGGGTGCCCTTCGCGCAGAGGCGGCAGCCCTGCGCCGTCTGGTGGATCGCGACCGCTCGGAAAACGGTCAGGTTCTGGATGATCTGAGTGTGGACAAGGGCTATGAGTCAGCTCTGGGCGCCGCGATGACCGATGATCTGAAAAGCCCGGAACTGTCGGGCGACCGGGTCTCGGGCTGGGCCGGTCTGCGCGCCTATGACAGCGTTCAGCCGCTGCCTGCCGGTGTGGATGCACTGGCAAATCACGTAAGGGCACCGCGTGTTCTTGACCGCAGACTGTCACAAATCGGCATTGTCGCGCCTGAACTGGGAAATGGTTTGCAGGCCAGCCTGCAGCCGGGGCAGCGGTTGGTCAGCCTCAGGGGCGATCTGTGGCGTTGGGACGGGTTTCGCGCGGCGGCAAAAGATGCGCCCAGCGCCTCGGCGCTGCGGCTCCAGCAGGTGAACCGTCTGGCGGAATTGACCGAGACAGAAAAAGAGGCCGGGGCCGCGGCGCAACAGGCCCGGTCAAAACATGAAGGCCTGGCCGCCAGGCTGTCGGACCTTTCTTTGCGGGACAAGGCGTGCCGTGATGCCCGTCGGCGGGCCGACGAAGACCTGACAGCCGCCGCGCGCGCGGTTTCGCAGACCGAAGCGGATCAAAGCATTGCCAAAGGCAGGCTGGAGGCCTCGCGAATGGCGCTTGCACGCCATCAGGAGGAAGCACGTTCCAATCGCGGCATGATGCAGGAAGCCGAAGCCGCCGTTGCGGGACTGGACGATCTTGAAGGGGAGCGCGCCAAAACAGAAAGCGCGAGAGCGACCGTTGAAACCGCCCGTACCGATATGATGGCCCGGCGCTCGGACGCCGAAGAATTGCGCCGCGAAGAACAGGCGCGCATCAAACGCACGCAGGAAATCACAAAGGAACTCAGCGGTTGGCAGCATCGTTTGAGCACGGCCGCCAAACGAACCGAGGAACTTGCCGCGCGCAAAGCCACCAGCGAATCCGACCTTGAAACCGCGCGGGCGACACCGGGTGAAATAGCGGTCAAACGGGGCCAACTGGAAGCGGCGCTGAGAGAGGCCGAGGCCCGAAAGGCCAATGCCGCGGACGCGCTGAGTACCGGAGAGACGGCCCTGCGAAACGCACTTGGCGCGGAACGCGAGGCGGAAAAATCGGCTGGCGACAGCCGCGAACACCTCGCCCGTGCCGACGCGCTCGCCGAAGCCGCGGCCGAACAGGTGGCCGAAGCCGCCGCCCGGATCACCGAAGTTCTGGACCAGCAGCCCGCGACCCTGCTGGAAACGCTTGGGATCGATCCGGACAAGATGCCAACAGGCGATCGTATCGAGGCGGACGTGGCGCGCCTGAAAAGGCAGCGCGAGGCCATGGGTTCGGTCAACCTTCGCGCCGAAGAGGACGCAAACCAGGTCCGTCAGGAACTGGAAACCCTGAGTGCCGAAAAAGCCGATCTGGAAGCGGCCATCGTAAAGTTGAGAACCGGAATTTCGACGCTCAACCGCGAAGGGCGCACACGCTTGCTGGCGGCCTTTGAAACCGTGAACAAGAATTTCGAAACGCTGTTCCGGCATCTTTTTGGAGGGGGCGAAGCGAAACTGGTTCTGGTGGAAAGCGACGACCCGCTTGAAGCAGGACTGGAAATCATGTGCCAACCACCAGGCAAGAAACTGTCGACCCTGTCCTTGTTGTCCGGCGGGGAAAAAACACTGACGGCGCTGGCCCTGATCTTTGCGGTCTTCCTGGCAAACCCGGCCCCGATCTGCGTGCTGGACGAGGTTGACGCGCCGCTTGACGACGCCAACGTGACACGCCTTTGCGATCTTCTGGACGAAATGACCCGGCGGGCCGAAACACGCTTCATGGTGATCACGCACCACGCTGTCACGATGGCGCGCATGGACCGGTTGTTTGGTGTGACGATGGCGGAACAAGGGGTCAGCCAGCTGGTTTCGGTCGACCTGAGCCGGGCCGAGCAACTGGTCGCCTGACCCCGGTCAGGGTTTTTCAGATCAATGCCTTCGGCGAGGATATTTTTTCCACAAAGACGTGGGGGGTCAGAGCCTGTTCAGCAAGGCTTGGTTCGGCCAGGAATCCGCAGGCAACCCCAAACGGAGTTGTTCTGCCTGAACGGCTTTTCTTGTCATTGCACCCAGAATTCCGTCGACCTTGCCAACGTCATGGCCGCGCGACTTGAGCTTTTTTTGAAGCTGCTTCATTTCGCCGTCTGAAAGAGAAGGGTCAGGATCACCTGCCGCAAAAACGGGGGCTCCGCCAAGGCGGGTCGCAAAATAGGCCGCTGTGGTGACGTAGACGAAAGACTGGTTCCATTCGAAATAGACACGATAGTTGGGCAGCGCTAGGAAGGCCGGGCCGTGTCTTCCCTGCGGCAACAGGATTGATGCCTTGAGGTTTCCTTTGGGCTTGTTGCCCGACTTGATCCGGACACCGCGGGCCAGCCATTGCGAAACTTTCTTTTGGTGATCCAACCCCGTTTCCTGCCATTTGAGGGATTGCGGAATGGCCACCTCGACCAGCCACGGTTCATCGTTGCGCCAGCCAAGATCGCGCAACATGCGCGCGCCGGTCATGATGGCATCGGGCGCGCTGGTTTTCAGGCGCACATGCCCGTCCCCATCCCCGTCAACGCCTCGGTTGAGGATATCGTCGGGCAACATTTGCACCATGCCGATTTCGCCCGCCCAAGCGCCTGTTGTGGTGGCTGGATCGAAGTCTCCGTTCTGGGCAAGCTCCATGGCCGAGAAGATTTGAGGGCGAAAAAGCTCGGGCCGGCGGCAGTCATGGGCAAGGGTGACCAGCGCATTGGCTGTGTTGAAATCCCCCTGCACCGCGCCGTAATCGGTTTCCAGCGCCCAGAATGCCAAAATGACCGAGGGATCGACGCCATAGGTTGCCTTGGCCCGCGCCAG
>CAYXNM010000107.1:4885-9027 GCA_964466385.1 uncultured Rhodobacter sp.
GTGCTGGCGCGAACGCCGACAGCATAACCGCAAAAACAATCGCACGACGCATTTTCATACTCCCTGATACCGGCACCGGGTCAGATTAACATCACAGCCCCCCGAGGCAAGTGGAGCGAATCCATTCCTCGGGAGCGGGATTTGTTCAGTGGACATCAAAGACCAGCGGTTTCACCTGATTGAACTTTTTCGTCGCCCGAAGCGCTTCAAGCACATGCTCTGGAATGTCCCGATCTACGTAGAGCAGCGCAATTGCGTCACCGCCCACGGATTTCCGACCAAGCGTAAAGTTCGCGATGTTGACGTCGTTGTCGCCAAGGGTCTGCCCCAGAACGCCGATGATGCCGGGCACGTCCTTGTTGGTGGTGTATAGCATGCAGCGGCCGATCTCGGCGTCGATCTTGATATCCTTGATCTGGGTGAACCGTGGTTTCTTGTCCGAAAACACCGATCCGGCGATTGAGCGTTCGGTTTTCTCGGTCACGACTGTCACTTTTATAAAGCTGTCAAAAACGTCCGACTTCTGTTGTGTGGTTGTCGAGATCCTGATCCCGCGTTCCCGTGCAACCACGGGGGCGGACACCATGTTCACATCAGGGTTGGAGGCTTTCATCAGCCCCGCGACGCAGGCGGAATTGAGCGCCTCGGTGTTCATGTCGGCAACCTCGCCGTCATAAAGGATGTTGATCGCCTTGATCGGATCATCGGTCATTTGCCCGACAAAGGCGCCCAGATGGGTTGCCAATTGGATGAAGGGGGTCAGTGTCGGGGCTTCCTCGGCCGAGATCGAGGGCATGTTGATCGCGTTCGCGACTGCCCCGTTGATCAGGTAGTCCGACATTTGTTCAGCAACCTGAATCGCCACGTTTTCCTGTGCTTCTGTTGTCGCGGCCCCCAAATGCGGGGTGACCACAACGTTTTTGAGGCCGAATAATGGGCTGTCCTTGGCAGGTTCCACCTGGAACACGTCAAACCCGGCACCGGCGACATGGCCGGAATTCATCGCCTCGGCCAGCGCCTGTTCATCGACCAGACCGCCGCGCGCGCAGTTGATGATCCGGACCCCGGCTTTGGTTTTGGCAATCGCGTCCGCATCAATAATCATCCGGGTTTTATCCGTCAGCGGGACATGGAGCGTGATGAAATCGGCGCGCGTCAGCAATTCATCAAGTTCGACCTTGGTGACCCCCAATTGATCGGCACGCTCCTCGCTTAGGAACGGGTCATACGCCAGCACCTTCATGCGCAAGCCTTTTGCGCGATCCGCAACGATCGACCCGATGTTGCCGCACCCGACGATGCCCAGCGTCTTGCCGGTCACCTCGGTCCCCATGAAACGCGACTTTTCCCATTTACCGGCTTGCGTTGAATTGTTGGCTTCGGGGATTTGACGAGCAACGGCCATCATCATCGTGATGGCGTGTTCAGCAGTGGTGATCGAATTGCCAAAGGGTGTGTTCATCACGATCACACCTTTACGACTGGCCGCCTGAAGATCGACATTGTCAACGCCGATACCAGCGCGCCCGATCACTTTCAGGTTGTCAGCGTTTGCCAGCAGTTTTTCGGTCGCCTTGGTCGCCGAGCGGATCGCCAGACCATCATATTGTCCGATGATCTTCAGCAATTCCACCTTGTCCTTGCCGACATCGGGCAGAAAATCGACGTCAATGCCGTGGTCGCGGAATATCTGCACGGCGGTTTTGCTGAGTTTGTCGGATACGAGTACTTTCGGTGCCATTTTGGCCTCCATTTATTCATGCGCGGGGTTTGGGCCGCGGAAATGTGTCAGAGTGTTGATTTTTCAAGCGCAAAGGCCCAGTCGAGCCATTGCGTCACAGCCTTAAGATCGGTCGCTTCGACCGTCCCGCCCGTCCAGATCCTAAGGCCCGGAGGGGCATCACGATAAGACCCGATGTCAAAGGCCACGCCTTCGTCATCCAGACGCGATGCAAGCGATTTGGCGAATTTGGTCTGACCTGCGCTATCCAGAGCGGTCACAGCGGGGTCCGTGATCTTGAGGCAAACAGACGTGTTCGATCTGGTTTCCGGCTGTTCTGGCAGAAAATCGATCCAGTCGGCCGCGGCAACGAACGCCTCCAGCACCGCCAGATTGGCGTTCGCGCGGTTAATCAAAGCGTCAAGACCCCCTTGGGCCTGAGCCCAGTCAAGCGCTGTCAGATAGTCCTCGACCGCCAACATCGAAGGGGTGTTGATGGTCGCCCCCTTAAAGATACCGTCGATCAGCTTGCCACCTTTTGTCAGGCGGAAAATCTTGGGCAACGGCCATGGTGGCGTGTAGGTTTCCAACCGCTCGACCGCGCGCGGGCTGAGGATCAACATGCCATGCGCAGCTTCGCCGCCCAGAACCTTCTGCCAGCTGAACGTTGTCACATCCAGCTTGTCCCACGGCAAGACTTGCGCAAATGCGGCCGAGGTCGCGTCGCAAATGGTCAGGCCCGCACGGTCGGCGGGGATGAAATCGCCATTGGGAACGCGCACGCCCGATGTTGTGCCGTTCCATGTGAAGACAACGTCATTGTCAAAGTTGATCGCCGCCAAATCCGGCAATTGCCCATAGTCGGCCCGATGCGCGTTCACGTCCAGTTTCAACTGGTTCCGAACGTCGGAAACCCAACCTGCGCCAAAGCTTTCCCATGCCAGCATGTCGACGCCGCGCGCACCTAAAAGCGACCACATCGCCATTTCAACGGCCCCCGTGTCCGAGGCAGGTACGATGCCGATGCGATAGTCCGCTGGAATTTCCAACAAGTCGCGTGTCTGTTCGATTGCGCGCAGCAAACGCTCTTTTCCCACCTTTGCGCGGTGAGACCGGCCAAGGGGGGCATTCGCCAATGCGTCCAGCGTCCAACCTTTCGGTTTGGTGCAGGGGCCAGATGAAAATGAGGGATTTGCCGGACGGATGTCCGGTCTTGGGGTGGTCGTCGTCATGGTATCCTCGCAGATATGTGCCCTTCGTTGGGGAAGGGTGTCCCACCTGCGGCTCTAGCCCTCGGTTGGGGCTTTATCAAGGGAATAATCCGGTGTATGCGCCCCCTTGTGACCAAAAAGAGACGCAAGATGATCCAGCGGCACTGGTGAAAGGACGGCTCATGTATGTAGCAACATTGCTGACCGCTCCATCCGAGCCGGTTTTGACCGTGTCCAACGTTCTGGAATACCACAAAGCCCTGAATGGAGGCGAGTTTCGCTGGCTTGCACAGGGAAGTGCCTGCGAATTTCCCATTCCCGAATGCCCCCACGATATCGACAGGATCTGGCAGCGCTTGCAGGATCGCGGCGTGGATTTGGTAGTGCAGAAGGCCGCAAACCGGCGCAAGAAGATGCTTTTGGCCGACATGGACAGCACCATGATCGAGCAGGAATGCCTTGACGAATTGTCCGACGAGGCTGGCTTTGGGGCCGAAGTTGCCGCGATCACCGACCTTGCGATGAACGGCCACATGGATTTCAAAGAGGCGCTGGATGCACGTGTCGCCCTCTTGAAAGGGTTGAGCGAGCATGTGATCGACAAGGTGCTGGAAACGCGCATTACGCCCAGGCCCGGGGGCGCGCAATTGTTGGCGACAATGAAGGAGAACGGGGCGCATACGGTTTTGGTTTCAGGCGGATTTACCGATTTTGCCGAAGGGATAGCCCGAGGTCTGGGGTTTGACGAATGCCGGGCGAACAGGTTTGAAATCATCGACGGGCATCTGTCCGGCAAGGTCATTCCCCCGATCCTTGGACGCGACGCCAAGGTGCAGGCGCTTGACGACATCACCGCCCGGCTTGGCATTTCGGCCAGTGATGTGATGGCCGTCGGGGACGGGGCAAATGACCTGGGAATGCTGGAGATTGCGGGCTCGGGCGTGGCGCTCCATGCAAAACCCTCGGTCGCGGCGGCCAGTGATATCCGGATCAATTTCGGCGACCTGACCGCGCTTCTTTATCTGCAAGGCTATGCGCAGGATGCTTTCGTCACGCCGTCGGCCTTGATGTGACATCGTGGGGGCCATGATCACCATCCATGAGGACGCATTTTGCCGGATCGAGGCGAACTTCGCGCCGGACCCCTTGCACAAACGGGTTTTGATTTCCTTCACGGGCGTTGGCCACGGAATGGGCGGGATCGATGTTCA
>CAYXNM010000108.1:0-8778 GCA_964466385.1 uncultured Rhodobacter sp.
TGATTTTTTCCGACCTTGAGCGATCGCGTAATTTTTTTCTGGTTTCGAGTTCTTAAGGGTTCTCTGCGAAAGGTATGGGAGCTTTTCCCTAATAATAGCCGTTTTTTATATTCTCGCTATCAGTCAAATCTGACAGAGTAGAAAGCTAAGGCCCCCTTTGTGGAAAAGCTGCCAGGACCACGTTTTGGTGGTCATTCACTGGCAAGATATGATGCGATTGCCTCAACTGTAAAAGGCGACTTTGGACCGTCTCCCCTCAGCAAGGCCGTCAGCTTCTTTCCATTTTTCGTTTCAATTGCTTCGAAAACTTCGACAGGAGGTCGATTCAGCCTATCAATTGTCGAGGGCTGCCGCCACATTGGGCACTGTCGCCGCCGCCGGTGGTCAACTCAATCTACGAGCGTGGGACGTGATCAGGTATAGGTTGGCGCTTTGGCGTGCCCTTGGGCTTTTTGTCGGGAAGACGCAGCGTCAGCCCGTCCCGGACTTCGGGCACAAAGTTGTATGGGCTAACCCACCATTTGCCATCCTCAAAATAGGTGTCGCGCATATGGTCCCCACTTTTATCATCGAATAAATCTGTGCAATTCGCGTTAAGTCACAACCTATCAATATCGGAGGCATAATCAATATTTATCGACTTATTTTTCGGGCAGAATTGGTCCATTGCAGCACAAACAATAGAGCGAATTGAGGAAGAATACTCGTATACCGGTTTGTTTTATAACCGTTTTACTTGCGTACAGATCAAAAAGTGCGACTCCGTTACCTGCCGATATTATAGTTTGAACAAATAATTTTAATCGATAATATAAGGTCATGGTCAGAATATCTCCTTTGAGTGACTTCTTTGGCGCGGTGGCGCTGCGCGGGATGGCGTTACTTGGGGTGTCCGACACATCCCGAATTCTGAGCGCGCAAGAGATCCTTGAACTCTGCTCGCGCTTGCTGTCCAGCCGGGGCGATGCGTCAGGATTGGCTTTGTCTTACCGAATATTGGCCAGCTTTGAACAATTGGGCGATAGGGACAAGCTGGCGTTCTTCAAACTTGTCGCATCTGAATTCGCGGTCGACCTGACAGCAGCGCGGGCGGCGGCAGCAGGGTTTTTGGCAGAACAAGACACAACGCATCTTGAAAAGATAGCGCTTGCCGCGAACCCGCAATACTGGGATCTGATTAACCGCCTCAACCAGGTCCCGACCGCCACAATGCAGATCGTTGAAATGCGGGCCGATCTGTTGAAACACCTAAAAGACAACCCGGACCTGCGACCGTTGGATCAAGCGTTCATCAAAGTCTTTTCGTCCTGGTTCAACCGTGGTTTTTTGGGTTTGCAGAATATCGAATGGTCAACCAGCGCGGTTATTCTTGAGAAAATCATTAAATACGAAGCCGTTCACGGCATTTCCGGTTGGGATGATCTTGCAAACCGAATTAGGCCGGAAGACCGTATGATATATGGCTTTTTTCACCAAAATCTTGAAGACGAACCACTGATTTTTGTTGAGGTTGCCCTGACAAATGCTATCCCGTCGGCGATTGAAGAAATCCTCGCTGATGATCGGCTGACGGTTGATGCACAATTTGCCACGACAGCGGTGTTCTATTCCATTTCCAATTGTCAGGACGGTTTGCGCGGAGTGCCGCTTGGGAATTTTCTAATCAAGCAGGTTGTCGAAGACCTGAAGGCGCGCTTTCCACACCTCAAGGATTTTGTCACGCTGTCACCGCTTGTAAGATTCGGCGGCTGGATGCGTGACAATGCGGAAAACCTGCCAGATTTGCCGAAGAGTCTGGCTGAAATCCACAGTGGCTTGAACCAAAGCAGCCCGGCGCAAAAAGAAATGCTAAAGGCGGCGGCGCGGTTTCTGACCGGGGGCAAGTCATCTGACGGCAAGCCGATTGACCCTGTCTGCCGGTTTCACATCGGCAATGGCGCACGGCTGGAACGATTGAATTGGGGCAGCCATCTGAGTGCCAGTGGTTTTGAAAATGCCTATACAATAATGGCGAATTATCGATATATCGTAGATGACATTGAAAAGAACCACGAAGCTTTCGTAAATGACGGGGTTGTCACGACCTCGCCTGCGGTGAAGAAACTCTTGTCGCCAGTCAAATCACGCAAGCCCGATGAGGGACCCTAGGAGGGATGCATGCCGCCTAAATCTGGCCAAGTCAGGACCGATAAAGCGGATCAGGCTAAAGAATGGGGCGCATCCGGCCCCACGCGATCTTTGACCAGCCGCGCCTATTCGGCGATGCGCGCCGATATCATTACCGGCGCATTAAAGCCCGGCCAAAAACTGAAAATCGACGAACTTGTCAAAAGCTATTCTGTTGGCAACAGCCCGATCCGCGAAGCGCTAAGCTTGCTGACCTCGGACGCCTTTGTTGAACGCAATGATCGCCGCGGTTTTCGCGTGGTCGAGGTTAGTTCGGAAGAATTTGACGAGCTTTTGAAAACCCGAATCTGGCTGGAAGGGCTGGCCTTGCGCGAGTCGATCAATAACGGCGATCACACATGGGAGGAAAACATAATCCTTGCCAATTATCGTTTGTCGCGGGTTCCGCGGTCAAAATCGGAAACTGAATTTATCGCCAATGACGAATGGGAAGATTTGCACAAGAAATTCCATATGGCGCTGTTGAATGCCTGCGGCTCGGTCCATCTGCTGAAATTTTGCGGCCAGTTATTTGACCAGAACACCCGCTATCGCCACCTGACCGGCCCGCGCGCCTATCCGAAACGCGATATTATCGCGGAACATGGCGAAATCGCTGATGCGGTTGTGGCGCGCAACGCTGATCTGGCGGTTAAGCTTTTGGTGTCCCATTATAAGAGTACCAGCGGCTTTTTGCAGGAATAGAACCCTAACTGTCGTCAGGCACCAACACAAAATCAAAGTCGACCGTGTAAAACGGCATGGTCACGTCCTTGCCGACCGCAAGACCCGGGGGCACATCATCAAGCGACGTGCGCTCGACATATTCCATGATAAGGTCTTCGCGCAGGCCGGAACGAGGTAAAGGAATAGACGCCATCATCCGCCGACACAAACGGGGTTACCGCCGAAATGCCCTGACTTGGCAATTTTGAGTTGTGGGAAATGGTCGTAACGATCCCAAAATCCCCAAGGCCAAGCTTGACCCCATCAAGAACGCCTTTGGTTTTGTCCGTGGCCTGGATGTCGACATCAACGCCCATGGCAGCCGCATGGCGCATAACAATCCCAAGGCGGTTCATCGCCTTGCGGGCCGTATCGGCTTTGGTGAGCCAGATTGGCGCCAGGCTGTTCTTGATGTCCTGCTGGTCAATGCACGCATGTTCTGACCAGCCTACTAGCCGCCCTGACATTCGGTAAATGGCGGCCTAAAATGGAGTTGGGCGGTGCAGGCAAATCGACTAAGATGCAATTTACCGGTTAAAAAACAGTCACATGAAACAAATTGAACCGCCAGTTCAATTCTCTCCAGCAGCACCATTTCGGGAAGGGGGCGGCAAGATTTCCGACCAGTCGTCAAGGTGGATCGGCTCATGATGAACACGGTTGAGAATGACAGAACGAAATATCCATTTACCGGCTTTCAAAGCCAGTTTTTCACTTGAGGCGATGCATGAGGAAACGACGCTGGCGGAGATGCCGCAAAAAACATGGTTTGCGCCCGTTACACATTGCCGGGCCAAAGATTGGCGGTGATCGGGGCTGACGAAACAGGTGCCGGATTCCGGCGCGGGGTGCAAACCTCGAAATCAACACGCTGGACGTGAAGAAACCTTGAAATTATAGTCCCGGAAAACAGGCGTTCTGCGCCCTTGACGAACTAAACCCGCGGCGTTCTCGATATTCAAAAAGACACAGGCATGGTGATTGAAAAAGTAGAAACGCTTGTCGTCGGAGGCGGTCAGGCCGGCATTGCCATGAGTGAACACCTGACCCGTTCCGGCGTGGACCACCTTGTCTTGGAGCGGGACCGGATTGCTGAACGCTGGCGCTCCGGAAGGTGGGATTCACTGGTGGCCAATGGCCCGGCCTGGCATGACAGATTTCCGGGGATGGCGTTTGCAGACACCGATCCGGACGCCTTTGCCGACAAGGAACAGGTCGCGGACTATTTTGTGCAATATGCTGAAATGATCAAAGCCCCCGTCCGATGCGGTGTGGAGGTTTTGTCTGTGCGGAAAAATATGGGACAGCCGGGGTTTCACGTGGAAACATCGCACGGCCTCGTTCATGCCAACAGCGTGGTCGCCGCCACCGGTCCGTTTCAAAAGCCGGTCATTCCACCCGTCGTCCCCCCCCGGACACCGATCCACCAGTTGCATTCAGCGGCGTATCGCAATCCCGATCAGTTGAAGAAAGGTGCTGTCCTTGTGGTTGGGGCCGGGTCTTCGGGCGTACAGATCGCCGACGAGCTGTTGCAGAGTGGCCGAACCGTCTATCTTTCCGTCGGACCGCATGACCGCCCGCCCCGCGCCTATCGCGGACGCGATTTCGTCTGGTGGCTGGGGGTGCTGGGAAAATGGGATGCCGCGACCCCGCCAGCCGGGGCTGAACATGTCACGATTTCTGTAAGCGGCGCCCATGGCGGGCACACGATCGACTTTCGTCGACTTGCGGCGCAGGGAATGACCCTCGTCGGCCGGACCAACGCGTATGAGGGCGGGGTCATGCGATTTGCAAATGATCTTGGAAGAAACATTGCCGCGGGGGACGCGAATTACCTGTCTGTTCTGGATGAGGCCGACGCCTATATCGAGCGCAACGGGCTTGACCTGCCGGCCGAACCCGATGCGCGTATTATTGAACCGGACCCCTCCTGTTTGACCGATCCGATACCGGAGCTGGATTTGGCCGGGGCTGGCGTAACCACGATCATCTGGGCGACTGGTTTTGGCGTTGATTACAGCTGGTTGAAAGTTGACGTTTTCGACGAATCCGGTTTGCCGCAACATCAACGCGGCGTTTCGGCGGAACCGGGAATATTTTTTCTGGGCCTGCCCTGGCAATCGCGACGCGGATCATCGTTTATTTGGGGTGTCTGGCACGACGCCCGGTTCCTCGCCGACCAGATTTCTATTCAATGTGGGTATCGGGATTACAGCAAGACCCGCGATTGACCGCCTGAAAACAACTCACCCCGCCTGAACAGGACCGGGTTGGCCGGTCGCCTGTTTTTCGGGTTTTGGCCCGAAATAGCCGTGTCAATGGACGACAAAACCATGTCGCTTAGGTTATCGACACGCATTTTGGCCTGTGAAAAACTTTCGGGACCGGATCAAGGAAAACAGATGGCCAAAGATCATGTCGACCCCGTACACGCGCTCCGCGAGAATACTGCACGGCCTTTTGAAAGGGCGCGCGCGATGCCGCCGAGTGTCTACGCGACCGAGGAGTTTCTGTCCGAGGAGCTGGCCAATATCTTTTCGAAAGATTGGTACTGCGTCGGGCGGGCCGACGCGCTGGCCAATGCGGGTGACTACACGACCTGCGATCTTGCCGGCCAGCCCATTCTTGTGATCCGCGACCGTGACGGCGAATTGCGCGGGCTGAGCAATGTCTGCCTGCACCGCATGTCCACGCTGTTGCAGGGTCGCGGCAATGTCCGTTCAATCGTCTGCCCCTATCACGCCTGGACTTACAATCTGGACGGCAGATTGCGCGGTGCGCCCGCGATGAACCTCAATGAAGGGTTCTGCAAAGAGGGGTATTCGCTGCCCAAGATCCGGTGTCAGGAGTGGCTGGGCTGGGTCTTTGTAACCCTGAACGAACATACACCCGACGTGGCCCGCCAATTGCAGCCGCTCGCAGGCATGATCGCGGGGTATGACATGACCAACTACACCGAAACCTTTTACGAGGAACATGTCTGGGATACCAATTGGAAAGTCCTGGCCGAAAACTTCATGGAAAGCTATCACCTGCCGGTTTGCCACGCGGGAACGATCGGGGGGCTTTCCAAGCTGGACGAAATGGTGTGCCCGCCGGGGTTGCCCGCGTTCAATTACCACACGATCCTCAAAGATGAGAGCCTGCGCATTGCGATGGCCCATGACAGCAACGATCGCCTGAAAGGCGAAGAGAGGCGCACGACTTTTCTGCTGGCCATCTATCCCAGCCTCCTGGTCACCCTTACTCCCGGATATTTCTGGTATCTCTCGCTTCACCCCAAAGGTCCGGGTCAGGTGCATATTCGTTTTGGCGGCGGGATGTCGGATGATTACAGGAACGATGCAGATGCGCAGGAAAACTTCGTTGCCCTGAAGACCCTGCTGGACGAGGTGAATGTCGAGGACAGGGGATGTACCGAAAAGGTCTATCGCGGGCTGTGCTCCGATCAGGCAAAGCCCGGTCATCTCAGCCACCTGGAACGACCCAATTACGATTTCGCGCAATACCTGATGGCAAGGATCGAAGAAGGGCAGACAAGTGATTGAATTCCCGGACCCATCCTTGGCAAAACCGACGCTGAAAAGCGGCTGACGCGACGAGCACCGGAGGAAACAGATGGCACATACGCGCATTCGCACTTTCAACACGGCCGACACCTATCCCGAACAGACACTGGACAATGACCTTTGTCAGGCGGTGGTGACGCGGGGCGGCAAAACGGTCTACCTGCGCGGACAATGCCCGCAAAACCTGGATGATGCGGTCAATATCAACAGCCACGATCCTGTCGAACAGACCCACAAGGTGATGCAGAATATCAATCAACTGCTTCAGGAATGCGGGGGCACGATGGAACATCTGGTCAAGGTTGTCGTCTACATCACCGATATACGCCATCGCGAGGCGATCTATCGGACGATGGGGGAATATATCAAGGGCGTGCATCCGGTCTCGACCGGACTGGTGGTGCAGGCGCTGGCCCGGCCCGAGTGGCTGGTGGAGATCGATGGGACAGCGGTCATTCCCGACTGATCATGCCTCGTTGAGACCACCGCCGCACGGTTTGAGTGATTTGAAAGGATGTTGGAAGGGAGAGGCTTCAATGACGTTTTCACTGGTAGCACGGTGCGCCGAAACCGGAATGTTCGGGGTGGCGATATCTTCATCCTCCCCGGCGGTCGCGGCACGGTGCGCTTACGCGCGCGCAGGTGTGGGCGCGGTGGCGTCACAAAATGTCACCGACCCGACACTCGGGCCGCTTGCGCTTGATCTGATGCAGGGCGGAATGTCCGCCGACGAGGCCATTTCCGGCATACGGGATCAGGGCCGGTTCATTGAATACCGACAGGTTCTGGCCGTCGACCGTAAAGGCAACACCGCCATACATTCCGGGCCAAATTCGTTGGGTATATGGACGCAGGCGCAGGCGAAAAATGTCGCTTCAGGCGGAAATCTCCTGGCCAACGATCAGGTGCCCCGGGCGATCGTCGACGGATTTCTGGCAAGCGCCGGACATTTGGGCGATCGTCTTGTTGCGGCAATGCGGGCTGGCCTGGCCGCAGGTGGAGAAGCCGGGCCGATCCACTCGGCAGGCATGAAGATCGTCGACAAGGTCGACTGGCCGGTTGCAGATCTGCGATGCGATTGGAGCGAAACCTGCCCCATAGAAAACATTGCAAAGGCCTGGAAGGTTTATAAGCCGCAACTGGAGGCTTATGTTCAACGAGCCCTGGACCCGCGACAGGCACCCTCTTACGGCGTACCGGGGGACGCGTGATGGAGCTTGGCCAAATCCTGCAGGAATTGACCGCGCTTCCCGCGGATCGCGCATGGGGTATGCCCGGCGCGTTCTATACTTCACCCGATCGGTTCGACCGCGAGGTGGACACTGTGTTGCGCCGAGGTTGGCACTGTCTGGGGCGCGAAGACGAGGTGCCCGAAGTCGGTGATTACTTTACAATACAACTATTGAACGAACCGCTGATCGTCGTCAGGGGCGACGACCATGCCATCCGCGTGCTCGCCAATGTCTGCCGCCATCGAGGCATGCCGCTGGCGGAAGGACGCGGAAACATCAAGCGTTTCATTTGTTCCTATCACGCCTGGTCCTATGCGCGGGATGGTGCCCTGGTGCGGGCAACGCGCATGGGGAACGCCGGCTTTGATGCGGCGAACTGCCGGTTACACACGCATAACCTGCATTTGTGGAACGGATTCATTTATGTGAACCTGTCCGCCGAGGCCGAACCGTTCGCGCATCCTGATCTGGATAAACTGCTTGCGCCCTATGAAACAGAAAAGTTTCGTCTGGTCCACTGGGCCGAAGAGAACTGGCACACCAACTGGAAATGTCTGGTTGAAAACTTCATGGAGGGGTATCATCTTTCGGTCGTTCATCCAAAGACTCTGCATGGATATACTCCGACAGGATTGGCGCGGAAACTGGTCGCCGGGGATGGGTTCACTTCGTATGGCGCGAACTATCCCGATGGCATCGGTTCCCGCGGCGCGGGAGCTTTGGGGTTATCAAAGGAGGAGCGGCTTCGCTCAACACTGTTCGCCAACTTTCCAACCCACGTCGCCAGCCAGGCCGCCAGCCTGCTTGTTTCAATCAGCATATTTCCGGTTCAGGTTGGCTTGATCCGGGTCAAGTGGACCATGTCCGCCTATGGCGATGATCTTGATGCGGAAACCATCGCCGCACGCATCGGGCTGTGGGAAGACGTCAACCGCGAGGATCGCGAAAAACTGGAACGCATGCAAATCGCACTGGGGTCCGCACATGCACTGGCCGGGCCGTTGGCAGGGGATGATTACGAAGGCACGATACGCGATTTTCAGCTGTGGCTGGCCGGACAGGACGCGTCCTGAGCAAGGAAAACG
>CAYXNM010000109.1:0-8712 GCA_964466385.1 uncultured Rhodobacter sp.
ACGCAATTGGGAGGGTCAATCAGTCGGGCCGTTGGGAAGAGCCGGGTTTCTGCATGAATGTCAGCCGCGCCAGCTTTCGGCCGCCTGTGCGCCTGCGCCCAGCAGGTCAATCGCCCGCGCGGCGATCTGGTCCGTGACCGCGTCAAGCGAAACGGGGTTCAGGTAATAGGCGGGAACGGGTGGCAGGATGATCGCGCCCATTCGCGTGGCCCGGGTCATGTTTTTCAGATGCGCAAGCGTCAGGGGCGCTTCGCGGGTCAGCAAAACCAGCCGTCTGCGTTCCTTGAGCTGAACGCTCGCGGCGCGGATCAGCAGATTGTCGTCCAGCCCGCAGGCAACCGCCGCGAGGCTGCGCATCGAGCAGGGCGCCACGATCATTCCGGCGACGGGTGTCGAGCCTGATGCGATCACTGCGCCGATATCCTCGATCCGATGGGTGCGTGTGACGGTGTCTTCCAACCGTTCAAACGCGTGTTCCCCGCATTCCGCCGCAAGGGTCCGTCGCGCAGCATCTGAAGCAACCAGATCGACCTCGGCCCCCATGTCCGCCAGTTGCCGCGCCACGGACAGGCCAAGGGCGGCCCCGGACGCGCCGCTGACGCCCAGAACGACGCGGGTCGCATTCATGGCATGACCTCTGGCAGAATGCGGGCGACCAGTTCGGCGGCAAAGGCCGTATCCTCGGGCGCGGTGTGCATGACCTCGCCCCATGCGCGCGTGGTTTCGCTGCCGGTTTTCGTCGTTGCATCGATCCCGATCTTGCCGGCCAGACCGGCGGTGGGAGATGCAAAATCCAGGTAATCCATCGGCGTCCTTTCCAGGATCATGACATCGCGCGCCGGATCCATGCGTGTTGCCATGGCCCAGGCGATATCGTCCCAGTTTTCAGGGTTGATGTCATCATCGACAACCACGATCATCTTTGTATAGCTGAACTGCGCCAGCATCCCCCAAAGCGCCATCATCACGCGGCGCGCCTGCCCCGGATACCGCTTGTCGATGCTCACGACCGCAATGCGATAAGAGCACGCGGCCGGGGGCAGCCACAGCGACCGGATTTCAGGGATTTGCGCCCGGATCGTGGGCAACGCCAGGCGATTGAACACCGAACCGATGATGGCCGGTTCATCGGGGGGGCGCCCGGTATAGGTCGACAGGTACAGCGGCTGCTGGCGATGGGTGATCGCAGAGATTTCGGCCACCGGGAACGGTTCGGCGGCATTGTAGTAACCGGTGTGGTCGCCAAACGGTCCCTCGGGCGCGGTCATGGTGGGCGATACCCAGCCTTCCAGAATGATTTCCGCGTCCGCGGGAACCATCATGGGTACGGTCCTGGCGGCGACCAGACGCGGGCGCGTGCCGCTGAAGGCCCCGGCAAAGGTCAGTTCCGAAACGGTCTCGGGCAGGGGCAGGGCCGCCGAAAGCAAGGTCGCGGGATCCGCCCCAAGTGCGATTGCAATGGGCATCTTTTCCTTCGCGGCGACCCAGCTTTTGTGATGCGCCGCACCTCCACGATGGGGCAGCCAGCGCATGATCAGCCTGTTTTTCCCCAGAACCTGCGCGCGGTAAACACCGGCATTGTAGTGCCCGGCATCCGCGGCCCCGGTGCCATGCGCCCGTGTCAGGACAACCGGCCAGGTGATCAGGGGACCAGCGTCACCCGGCCAATGCGTCTGAACCGGCAGATCCCCAAGATCCACCGACCCGCCTTGCAGAACCACCTCCTGCACCGGGGCGTGTTTCGTGATTTTCGGCCGCGTGGTCAGCGCAGCCTTGAGCATCGGCCAGCGCGACAGCGCATCGCGCAAGCCGTCCGGCGGGTCTGGCGTTCGGAGGGCCGCCAGAAAGTTGCCAAGATCCTGAAGATGCCCGGTTTCAACCCCAAGACCGGCAGCGACCCGTTCCGGCGTTCCAAACAGGTTGACGACGACTGGCATTTCGGCCTGGTGGCCGTTTTCGCGCACCGGATGATCAAATCGCAGAACCGGCCCCTGTTTTTCCAGAACCGTGCGGTGAACCGCCGTCATCCGATGGCAGAGCGCGACGGGGTCGGGCACCGAAACAAGCTGACCGGACCCTTGGCACCAGTCAAGAAAACTGCGCAGGCTTGGAAATGACGGAAAATCGCGAATGACGGCTCTCCCGAAGCGGTTTCCACCGGCCCTAACAGCAATCCGGCATACCGGGATTGATCTACATCAATTCGCCGCGCCGATCGACCGGATATGACGGCTTCGTTGCGGGCGCGCTGGCGCCGGCGCTTGGGTTGTGCCGTGGAGGGCCTTTCGGGGGGTTCCGCAGGGGCTGAACGGTGACAGGGATGACAGCGTGAATTCGAATGCAAATGGCGTGGTCCGGGCCGGACTGAAACAGAATGCTCCGCAGGGTTTCACGCCCATTCCCGTTTTCCCGCCGGTCCTTGCGCGCGCGCTCGGGGCCGTTCCGCTGGCGCCTCTTTCCCTGTCCCTGACGGTTTATGCCCGCACCATCGCGCGCAGGCATCCCGGCCTCTTCCGGCGTCTGGGCGATTACGACCGGGCACGGTTCATTCTTGACCCCACGGATCTGCCTTTTGTCATCTTGCTTGAACCAGAAAGCGGCGCGCCCAGGGTTACGCTGATGCGTCAGCCGCGCGAAAGCGATGCGCAGATCAAGGGACCGCTGGCGGCGCTCCTGGGCCTTGTTCATGGCGCGTTCGACGGCGATGCGCTGTTTTTTTCCCGTGACCTCGTGGTCCAGGGCGACACCGCCGCGGCCTTGGCCCTGCGCAACGCCGTCGATGATGCCGAGCTTGATTTCGCACGCGAGATCGAAGATATGTCCGGCCCCTTTGCGCGCCCCCTGCGCCAGTTGATCCACTTTGCCCAAAGCCGGACGGGCGTCTGTCTTTCGCGCCCCGAGGAGTTGGCCGAATGGTGATGGAAATCGTCTGCCCCGCCGGAACACCGGCGTCATTGCGTGCTGCGGTTAAAGCGGGCGCGCACACGGTTTACTGCGGCTTTGCCGATGAAACCAACGCCCGCAATTTTCCGGGCCTGAATTTCAGCCGCGACGAGATGCGCGAGGGGATCGGGTTTGCCCATTCACACGGTGCGAAGGTTCTGATCGCGATCAACACATTTCCCCGCGCCGGGGGGGAACCGGTCTGGCATTCCGCCTTGGCGGACGCGCAATCCGCCGGTGCGGATGCGGTCATTCTGGCAGATCCGGGGCTGCTGGCCCGCGCGCAGGCGCATCATCCCGGCCTGCGCCGTCACCTGTCGGTTCAGGCCGCCGCCGCCAATGCCGATGTCATCAATTTCTATGCGCGGGAATTTGGCGTGAAGCGCGTGGTTTTGCCGCGCGTCCTGTCGGTGCCGGAAATCGCCGCGATCAATGCCGAAACCGCCGTGGAGACCGAGGTTTTCGTGTTTGGCGGTCTTTGCGTAATGGCCGAGGGGCGTTGTTCGCTTTCCTCCTATGCGACCGGCCTTTCGCCGAACATGAACGGCGTCTGCTCGCCGGCCAGTCACGTTGAATATCGCGAAACCGACGGCACGCTGGATGCGCGACTGGGTGGCTATACGATCCATCGGGTCGGGCGCGACGACCCGGCGCCTTATCCGACGCTCTGCAAAGGGTGTTTCGGGGCCGCAGGCAAGAGCGGCCATCTGTTCGAGGAAGCGGTCAGCCTCAACGCGGAAAGCCTCATCCCGCAATTGCAAAAGGCCGGGGTGACGGCGCTCAAGATCGAAGGGCGTCAGCGCTCGCGCTCTTACGTCGCGCAGGTCGTTCGCAATTTCCGCGTGGCGGTCGACGCGCTGGAGGCCGGTCAGCCCATGCCCGAAGGTTTGCTGGCGCAACTGTCCGAAGGGCAGGCCGCGACCACGGGTGCCTATGACAAGAAATGGCGGTGAAGACGTTGGAATTGACCGTCGCGCCCAACCCGTTTTTCTGGAATGCCGACCGCTGGCAATCGTTTTACGACGATCTTCGGAACGCCCCGGTTGACCGGGTGGTGCTGGGAGAGTTCGTCTGCTCCAAGCGCCTGCCGTTTTACCAAGACCGCATCGCCGGGGCGATTTCGGTTTTGCGCGATGCGGGCAAGGACGTGGCCCTGACCAGCCTCGCGCTGGTTACGCTCAAACGTGAACGCAAGATGACCGCCGAACTTGCCGAGATGGGGGTCGAGGTCGAGATCAACGACCTGACAGCTCTTGCCGCGCTGCCGCCGGGCATGGCGTTTTCCGTCGGTCCCCTGGTCAACGTCTATAACGAAAGCACGCTTGGCTGGCTGGCGGGCCGCGGGGCCAGGCGGGTTTGTCTGCCGCCCGAACTGCCGCTGGCTTCGGTCGCGGTGCTGGCCGGGGTCGCCTCGGATCTGGGCGTCCGCATCGAGGTTTGGGGCCACGGGCGCTTGCCGCTGGCGATTTCCGGGCGCTGCTATCATGCGCGCCTGCATGCGCGCAGCAAGGACAATTGCCAGTTTGCCTGCGAGGACGATCCCGACGGTCTGGCGGTTCAGACGCTGGATCACCGGCCGTTTCTGGCCATCAACGGTGTGCAAACCCTTTCCGACAGCCACGCGAGTGCCGCCTATCAGGTCGAAGCGCTAAGGAAAGCGGGTGTCAGCGCCTTGCGCCTGTCCCCGCAGACCGGCGACTTCGTGCGTCTGTGCCAGCTTTACCGGCAACGCATCGATGGTGTGCTGGATGGCGACAGCCTGACCGCCGAACTTGAACCCATGGTGCCCGGAGGCCGCCTGAGCGACGGTTTCCTGACCGGCGCGCGCGGGGTTGACTGGTCGGGCGAAGGGGCGAAGGGATGACCATTGACGCATTGCCTTGCACGGGCCGGCTGTCGCGGTCCGTCCGAATGCTGCTCAAGACCACAACCATGACTGGAGCTTTTATATGAAACTGGCGTTTGTATGCGCCCAGGGTGTGGGTGAGACCGACCGGTTGCTGTCTCAGGCCGCCGACTGGGCCACCGCACAAGGGTTGCACCCGCGCGGGTTGGTCAAAGTGCAAAAACCGGCCCCTCCTGACGGGCACTCCTGCGACATGGACCTTTGCGTTTTGCCCGACGGACCGGCGATCCGGATAACCCAGTCTTTGGGCGAAGGCTCCGCGGGGTGTCGACTGGACCCCGGAGCCATCGCAACCGCCGTCGCCGAAGTCGAAAAAGCCGGGTTTGAAGGCGCCGACATCTTTTTTCTGAACAAGTTTGGCCCCGAAGAGGCAGCCGGACGCGGGTTTTGCAACGTCATCGGTGCGGCGCTTGAACACGATATTCCCGTTCTGGTCGGGGTCGGCCGCGTCAACCGCGCGGCGTTCGAGGACTTTGCGGGTGGTCTGGCCAAACCGCTTGCGGCGGATACGATCGCCATCCGCAACTGGTGCCGTTCGGGCTGACCCGCGCGCGGGCGCTCAACCCGCCCCGACCGGTTCGGGCAGGGTGCCGGCCTTGTAGCGGGTCCAGTCCTCGACCTCGGGATAATACTGTTTTCGCCAGGCGCGAACCTTCGGGTTGAAGACCCGTCGCCACAACGGCGGAACCATGGCCAATGCCGTCATCGGCGGATAACCCGTCGGCAGTTGCGGTACTTCAGTGGCGTCATGAATCTGCAACAACGGAAAGCGGCGTACCGGGTGGACATGATGATCGGCATGACGCTGCAGGTTGATCAGCAAGTGCCCCGACACGCGATGCGCTGAGTCCCATGAATGATGCGGACGCACGGGTTCGTACCGCCCATTGCCAAGATATTCCCGCGTCAGGCCGTAATGTTCCACATAGTTTGTCAGCTCCAGTTGCCAGACCGCGACCAGCGCCTGAAAAGCAAAGAGCCCGACCGCGATCCACCCCCCGATCCCAAAGGCCAGGGCCAGAAAAAGGGCCGCAAGCAGGATATATTTCCAAATGGGGTTTGAAACATGCCAGGGCGTTCGCCCGCGCCGCGCCAGCATTGCCCGTTCGGCCCGCCAGGCCGATCCCGGCCCTTTCAGAAGCGTGCGCGCGAATGCGCGGTGAAACCCCACGTTATAGCGTGCCGTCACCGTGTCGCGCGGGGTTCCCACGTAAGGGTGGTGCACCAGAAGATGCTCGGTGCGAAAATGGCCGTACAGCACCAGTGCCATCAGAAGATCGCCGAGATTACGTTCGACCCGGCCCGTTTTGTGCATCAGTTCATGGGCATAGACGATGCCGACGATTCCCGTGGTCACGCCGATTGCGAACATGATTCCCAGCGTTTCAATCGTCGAATACCCGTCCACATGCGTCAGCACCCAAAGCGCGCCATAGACCAGCACGCATTCGACGGGGAACCAGATCCACGTCAACAGGCGAAACCAAAAAAGCGCCTCGTCCGGTGTCTCGGGATCGGCATTGTTCATGTCCTTGCCCAGCAAGGTATCCAGGAACGGCATCAGAACCCAGCCATAGGCGGGGATCAAGAGGATCGTCCAGCCGCCCTTCGCCAGAGCCAGAACCACGAGCGGCACGAAGGTCACGCTCAGCCAGTAGGGCCATGCACGGGGTTGGGTGTAGGTTTTGCTCATGGTTCGACCTTCTTTTTGCCCAGCGGCGCGTGGCGTGGTGTGAGGCGGAGGTGAATGCCGTCGCGCGCGCGCACCGTCAGGCGCGCGACCGGAACCGGATCCCGCCCGCTGATACGCTCAAACCGGAAGGCCCGTACCAGCATCGCCAGGAGCAGCGTGCCCTCGGCCATGGCAAATGCCGATCCGGGGCAAACCCGTTCACCCGCCGAAAAAGGAATATAGGCAGAGCGCAGGCACTCCTTGCCGTTTGGCGTGTCAAACCGGTCGGGATCGAATTCGTCGGGATTGTCCCAAAGACGCTCATGGCGGTGGAGGTGCCACGGGCTGAGCACGATTTGCGACTTGCGCCGGACCTTACGTTTGCGAAAAACCTCGCCCTTGGCGGCTTCGCGCACGAACATGGGAACCGGCGGGTAAAGGCGCATTGACTCGCGAAACACGGCGCGTGACTTGCGCAGTTTGGAAAGCGTCGAGAAATAGATCTTTTCGGGATCAAATGCGGCCTTGGCCTCGGCGGCGATACGCTCCTGCCAGTCGGGATGAAGCGCCAGCAGGTACAGCGCCCAACCCAGAGCTGCCGCCGAAGTTTCATGCCCGGCCAGAAAAAAGATCGCCACCTGATCGACCATTTCCTCGTGTTCAAAGACCTGCCCGGTGTCGGGATCAGGCGTGGTCATGATCTTGGTGGCCAGATCGTCAGGGGCGGTGCCATTTGAAATCTCGCGGGCGCGCTCAGCGGTCAACTGGCCGATCAGATCGCGGATGATCTGCGCCGTTCTGCGGGTCTTTTTGGAATGAAACCGCGGGAACCAGCGCGGCAGCGGCAAAACGGCCGTGATGTTGGCCACGGGCTGGGCATCCTGATGCTCGCGAAATGTCGCGAACGCGGCGGCGGCGATTTCGTGTTCGATCGGCACCGAGAACAAAGTGCGAAAGATCACATCCATCGCAACATGGCTGGTCTGCGCTTCCACCTCGACCGGCTGCCCGTTCGCCAGCTTCTGCAAACGCTCGACCGCGGCCACCCCGCTGTCCCACATCGCGGGAAAAACCTTGCGGATGCGCCCGCCTTCAAAGGCCGGGTCGACGATGCGGCGCTGGTGCGCCCACACGTCGCCGTTGGAGATAAAGATCGACTCTCCCAGTAAAGGCTTCAACCCGACCCTGATCCGTTCGGATTTTGGAAAATCGCGCGGGCGCTCTTTCAGTACGAGGTCGACGAGTTCCGGATCGTTGCACATGTATGAGCGAAAAAACGGCGTGCGCATTTCAGCCATCCACGCGCGATAAAGCCGCGCGGGCTGGGCCGACAGGATATCCTGTCGGAACAACCTGAAATATTTCAGAATCGAAACGTTGCCCTTTCGCGCGTCGGGTTTGGGCGGTCGCGCTGGCGCGGGACTTGGTTTTTCGTCAAACACTGAACATCCCTGTAGCGCGTCAAAGCAGCGTCTTGTGGTCCGAGTTGAAATCCTCTTGCCCGTCTTGCCGCCGCGAGTCATTGATTCAGATCAATAACCCACAAGATAATTCGCAGATGTTGTATGTTGGTCGCGAGACGACGCTGGTATTTGTGTATTTCCATACGCAGAAACTCTTATTGCGTGAATTTATGTAATGACGTACGGTTATACCAAATTAGACCTTCAGATCACAGGGCAGCATGATGAGCAATACTCTGAAACGGGGCGACACACTTACGCGGCGCGTGAAAGTTGCACCAGAACAAACCATCGATTTCATGGGCGAGGATTGCCGGGTTTACGCGACACCGTCGCTGATCGCGGATATCGAACACGCCTGTCGCGACCTGATCTTTGAAAAGACCCCAAAGGGCGTGGATTCGGTGGGAACACGCGTTTCGATCGTTCACAGTGCCGCGACCCTGCTGGGGATGGCGGTCGAAGTCAGCGTAACGATCAGGGAATGCGAGGGTCGTCGTGTATTGTTCGACGTGACCGCCAGCGATCCGCTTGAAGGCATTTGCACCGGTCAGCACGAAAGGTTCGTAGTTGACATTGAAAAAACCAAAACGAGACTGGTCGCCAAGGCTGCCAGGGTGGCGGCGTTATAGCGAGCAACAGGAAAAGGCGCCCGTCATGCAGCATTCTGACAAGTCTCCGACCAAGAGCGTTTGGTCCTATTGCTATCAATGTGTCGCCGGGCCGGA
>CAYXNM010000110.1:0-8671 GCA_964466385.1 uncultured Rhodobacter sp.
CCATTTCCTGACAGCGCCACCAAACGCCTCGAACAACGGTCGCGACACCGGGTCGTTTGCGGCGTTCCATTCAGGATGCCATTGCACGGCCAGCGCAAAACCGGCTGCGCCCCGGACATAAATCGCTTCGGGGGTCTTATCCGACGCATACCCCTCGATCACGATATCCGGGCCGGGTTCCTTGATCCCCTGACCGTGGAGCGAGTTGACCATCACTTCATCGCTGCCAAAGACGCGCGCGAATTTTCCACCCGGTGTGACCTTGACCACGTGGCGCAGCGCAAATTTTTCGTCAATCGTACCCTCTGGCGGCATCCGGTGGTTCATGCGTCCGGGAAGGTCGCGGATTTCGGGGTAGAGCGAGCCTCCGAATGCGACGTTGAATTCCTGAAACCCCCGACAGATCCCGAAAACCGGCTGCCCGCGAGCAACACATTGCCGGATGAGCGCGAGCGTCAGTTCGTCGCGACAAAAATCAAAAGCCCCGTGGGCCTCGGTTTCCTCTTCGCCATAAAACGAGGGGTGAACATTCGGTCGACCGCCGGTGAACAGGAACCCGTCGCAGCGTTCCATCAACGAGGCGACGTCAGAAAACCGCGGGTCCGATGGTACGATCAGCGGCAAGGCGTCGCTGACCTCGGCAATTGCCTGAATATTTGTCATGCCGGTTGCCTGGACGGGGTAATCCTCGCCGATCAGGTGAAAATTGCCGATGATACCGACGACGGGCCGCGTCATTTTCGATCCTGTATTTGGCAGAGGGTCATTAACCGACTAAATAGATCAGGTACATGTTGGGGTCAAGTTTGGAACACCCGTATTTGCGCGTCCGCACCCAAATGTGGCAGGGCGGTCCCGCTTGGCAACACTCCGCTCGCAATCCTTGCCGCCGCCTTTTTCGCGTTGATGGCAAGCGGCGCCCTGTTGGCTAAAGACATTCCGGGTTTGAAAGGGGTAGGTGCGGCATGTGTTGTGGCGAACCTTCATCCACAGCCCCATCGCCGCAAGTGCGCGGGCACGTTTTCCAGCGCCAGGACGGAGGTCGTGACCGCGCAACCGGCCTTTCGCGCCGCAAGAGTCATTTTTCGTTCATTTCAGGGTCCATTCGTTGGCAGACCGCCCAAACGCCTGTGCGGTGCCCGGGCGAAGATGTGCCCGACTGCCCGGTGCCGGATGCATTGGCGGTGTGAGATCGACCCTCGGGTCGCCATGCGCTGGAAACCGGGTTTTCAGGAACGGCCGGGGTTAATGGTCAAGACTGGCCGCGCCAGCATGCTCGAACCGCAGGGCGAGAAGCAGGACTTGCCCTGATCGGGGTATGTTGACAGTCTTGCGAACGTACCAAAGGGGCATTGAAAGGGTGAACGTTGGCGAACGTTTTTGACGACACGGTCTGCGCGCTGGGCGAGGGGCCGCTCTGGCACCCAGAACGGCGGTGCTTTTTCTGGTTCGATATCCTCAACAAGTCGCTGTTTTGTCGCGGGAGTGACGGGCGGAAAAAGTGGCAGTTCGACGATCACGTATCAGCGGCGGGCTGGATTGACGAAAACCATCTGCTGATTGCCTCGGAAACCTGTTTGTTCAGTTTTGATCTTGGAACCTCAAAGCAGGAGGTCCTGTGCCCCTTTGAACCGGGCAACCGGGTCACCCGATCCAATGATGGCCGCGCCGATCCCTTCGGCGGGTTCTGGATCGGCTCGATGGGTCGGAACGCAGAGAAATATGCAGGTGCTATTCATCGGTTTTATCGGGGCGAATTGCGCACGCTCTTCACCGGGATCACCGTGGCAAATTCGATCTGTTTTTCACCGGATGGCCTGTTTGCCTATTACGCCGACACCTGGGCGCGCGTGATCATGCGCCAGCCTTTGGGGCAAGAAGGCTGGCCCGTAGGGGCGGCTGAAGTGCATGTCGATCTCCGCGAGGATGGCTATTTTCCCGACGGGTCCGTCGTCGACCGTCAGGGCAACATCTGGAACGCGCAATGGGGTGCGTCGCGGGTCGCGGGGTACGACACGCGTGGGCGGTTCGTGCATGAATTCTCATTTGATACCCCTCAGATCACCTGCCCCGCATTCGGGGGCGATGAGTTAACGACAATGGTGGTGACATCGGCGGCGGACGGGCTTGACGGGGATGAAAAGGGTGTCGCCGGAATGACTTTCAGCGTTCAGGCGGCGATTCCCGGACAAGCCGAGCACCGCGTCATCTTGTAGACCGGCCCAAAATGCGGTTTATCTTCTTGCGGGGTCTTCGGGCGGTCCCGGAGCGAAGACTGCCCGCCGAAACGCCCCCGACCGTTTGAAAAGGACCGGACAAGATGGCAAAACTTTCATTCATCGGACTTGGCGTCATGGGGTTTCCGATGGCCGGACACCTGCAAAAAGCTGGTCATGACGTGACCGTTTACAACCGCACGGCAGAAAAAGCCGAAAACTGGGTGGCCGAGTATCACGGACACTCGGCAGCCACCCCCGCCAAAGCCGCAGCTTCGGCCGAAATGGTCTTTTGCTGCGTCGGCAATGACGACGATTTACGCGCCGTCACCATCGGCGCTGATGGCGCGTTTGAAACGATGGCAAAGGGCGCGGTCTTTGTCGATCACACGACGGTCTCGGCCAAGGTCACGCGCGAATTGTCGGCAAAGGCAACAGCGCAGGGGTTTGACTTTGTCGATGCACCCGTTTCAGGCGGTGAAGCCGGGGCACAGAACGGTGTTTTGTCGGTGATGTGCGGCGGAGACCCCGCCGCCTACGCCCGCGCGGAACCCGTGATCGCCGCATATGCAAAGGCGTGCAGCCATTTGGGCGACAGCGGTGCAGGACAGTTGACGAAAATGGTCAACCAGATTTGCATCGCGGGCCTGTTGCAGGGTCTGGCCGAGGGGTTGAATTTTGCGCAAGTTGCGGGCCTTGACGGGCGCGCGGTTGTCGATGTGATCGCCCACGGCGCTGCTGGGTCGTGGCAGATGTCCAATCGGTACGAGACGATGCTGGATGACGATTTCGATCTTGGCTTTGCGGTTGACTGGATGCGCAAGGATATGGGCATTTGTCTGGACGAGGCGAAATCAAACGGCGCCAGCCTGCCTGTGACCGCACTTGTCGATCAGTTTTACAGCGATATTCAAAAGATGGGCGGCGGTCGGTGGGATACCTCCAGCCTGATCCGGCGATTGACGCGGTGATGCGATAGGATCGAGCGTGCCTTAGGGGGCCCTGATTTACACGTCCCGACATTTTGCGAAAAATGTCAGCTTCCGCCCGCCCCATGGCGAGGGTTTTTGCCAATGGTGTATCTTTTTGATATGTCGCGGTTTTCAGGTGCGGTTTGAATTTAGTCGTGGCGGTGAAGGCCTCCACCCGGACGAGGGCTGACATTTCCCGCAAAAACCCACGCTGTCAGGTGCTTCCCTAGGTCGGCAAAGGATCGCCCGCCTGCCAGCCGGTCGCGGTCATTTTGGCCAACAAGCGCATCGGCGCTGCGCGGTCCCCATGGAGCAGCAGCACCAGAAAATCCCCCGCGCGCGCCCAGTTCAACGCCTGAATGACCGAGTCATACTCGGACTCTGCAATGCCGATCGCGTCTTCTCTGGCGCCCAACCTGATCAGTTCGGCTTTCAGGACGGCGGGCAGTTCGCCTTTGGGGCGTCCGCGCAGCTTGGTTTCCAGCTCTTTCACGATCACCCGATCGGGGCGGGCGGCCCAGATGGCGCGGGCCAGTTCGCACGAGTCCTCGTCGCTGCGATCCCCCGCCTGACCCAACAAAAACAAGCGCCGCTTGGCCGGAACATCGGCGACCGCGCTGGCGAGCGCTGCCACGCCGTGGGGGTTATGGGCAAAATCGACGAGGATCTGAACGCCGCCGATTTCCATGAAATTGCCGCGACCGGGGTTTTCGTCGGGCGTGCCCTGAAATCCGGCCAGACCCGCGGTCATTGCTGATACAGGCAGGTTCAGTGCGTCAGCCAGCAGAATTGCGCCAAGTGCGTTCGCGACATTGTATTTTGCCGCGCCCTTCAGCGCCGGGGCGAAACCATCGACAGCAAGGATTGCGTGTTCCTGCCCCCCTTTCACCAACATCATCACCCCGTCGCGCAGATAGGCGAGGCGTGCGTTGGCTTGGGTCAGGCGCGCCCACACCTTGGGATCGGAGGACAGGGTGAACCACGAAATCTGCCCGTCAAAGCCATGTGCGCGCGCGACAAGCGCGGGATCGTCGGCGTTCAAAACCAGTCGCCCGCCGGGCCTGACGGCGCGGGTCAAAAGGAATTTGGCATCCGCCAGCATTTCAACATCGGTTATGCCGTAATCCCCAAGGTGGTCAGCGGCAATGTTGGTCAGCAAGCAGGCATCGGCCTGCGGAATCGGCAGCCCCCGGCGCATCAGGCCCCCGCGCGCGGTTTCAATCACCGCCAGTTCGACACGGCGGTCGCGCACTGCAAGGCGCGCGCCTGCGGGGCCGGAATAATCACCCTTGTCGACGATGTCATCGCCCACGCGCACCCAATCGCTGGAGGATTGCCCAACGATCTTGCCCGCCGCCGCCCCAATTGCAGCCGTCAGGCGCACGGTCGTGGATTTGCCGTTGGTGCCTGTGACCATGGCGACCGGAATGTCGTGAACGCTTTGCCAGTCAATGGCCGCAGGATCCGGCAGATCGCTGTCGTCCCAATGGCTGCATCCGGTCCCTAGCCCGACCGAGGCGCCTCCGTCATGGTCAAGAAATGTCACGCCATGCTGATGCGCTGCTGTTTCCAGTGCCACCAGCGCGGGGTTTTGCTCGTCTGCGATTTCGGCCTTGAACGCGGCGGCTTGCCCATGGTCATCGGCAAGATTTCCGTTCATCTCTGTAACCGTCCGTTGCCAGACGCTTTCGATCATGTCGGTCGCCACGTTAAGCGCATCCATAGGGGCCGAGATCATCAGGCTGATCCCGCCGGGATACGCGCGGGTCGTGATCGTTTCGTCTTGCCAGCCAACCTGATCAAGCAAGGCGCGCATGTGTTTTCGCCAAAGCGCAGTCACAGCGTCCTTACGGTCGTCCGGCAGCACCGCCTCGGCCACCGCGCCGGTCCGATCGCTGTGAAAATTCACGCCGGTCAGGCGGCGGACATCAGTCAGTCTCATTGCGCGGCCCCTTAGTCGGCGTCTTCCTCGATAGGATCGATGGCAAGGCGCACGCCGCGCGAATCCCTGACCATGCGCATACCGCCAAGCGACAGGCTTTCGGGAACGTCCGGCGCATCTGGAACGGCCATTGCGTCGTCCAGAGGGTTCGCAGGCGTTTCCTCAATCAGCGTGGCCGCGGTCACTTCAGCCTCGGAACCTTCAGCTTCGGCCTCCTCATGCGGGCGGTTGAAATAGATGATCTGCTTCCATGTCCGCGCGATATTGTCCCCGAAGATCAGCACCAGATCGCCGGGTTCACCCATCTCAAGGGCGGCGTTGACGGCGGTGGCTTCGTCAGGGATCACGCTGATTGCATCCGCATCAACGCCGTTGTCTTTAAGGGCCGCTTCAAGGATGCGCGGGACTTCGTCAGGCCCTCGTCCGCGCAATCCGTCATCGCGGCGGCAGATGTAGTGATCAAAATGCCCGGCCACGATGCGGGCGACCTCGGCGATGTCTTCATCGCGCCGATCACCGGGCAGTGTGACCACGCAGACGCGTTTGCCTTCGGGTTCCAGATGATCCGAGAGCTTGCACATGGCCTCGATCGCCGCCGGGTTGTGGCCGTAGTCCAGGATGACCTTGAAGGGATGTTCGTCAAACACATTCATGCGGCCCGGCGCCTGAAAGTAAGAGCCCGAGAATGTGCGCAATCCGTGCCGAATATCTTCCAGACTCTTGCCCGTGGAAAAGGCGATTGCCGCAGCAAAAAGCGCGTTTTGCACGTTGTGCATCGCCTTGCCATCCAGCGTCGCCGGGATCAAATGCGTCCAGATCAGGGGAATATGGGCCGAATTGTCGTAGATCGTGATCATCTGCCCGTTCATGCCCTGTTCAAGCACAACCGCGCGCCCGCCCGTGCGCACATGTTCACGCACCAGGGGGTGGCCTGCATTCATGGTCACATAGCAGAGGTTCCTGGCCTTGGTATGCTCGGCCATTTTCAGGCAAAGATCATCGTCCGCGTTCAAAACGGCGGTGTCCTTGGCGACCTCGACAACGATTTGTTTGACGACGGCCATGTCTTCAAGCGTATCGACCCCGCGCAGACCCAGATGATCCGCCGAGACGTTCAGCACCGCCCCGCAATCACAGCTTTCATACCCCAACCCACGCCGCAGCAAACCACCGCGCGCGGTTTCCAGAACGGCGGCGTCAACCGTCGGGTCACGCAGCACCATTTGTGCCGCCATCGGGCCGGTCAGATCGCCTTTGACGGTCAGGTTGCCGTCGATATAGACCCCGTCGGTCGTCGCCAGCCCAACGGTGTTCCCGCTGAGTTTGTAGATATGCGAAACCATCCGCGCCGTTGTCGTCTTGCCGTTCGTCCCCGTGATCGAGATCATCGGGATGCGCGCAGGCGTTCCTGCCGGGAACAACATATCCAGAACAGCGCCCGCAACGTCGCGGGATTTCCCTTCGCTGGGGGCGACATGCATGCGGAAACCGGGGGCGGCGTTGATCTCGCAAATGCCCGCACCGTTTTCCTTGTAAGACCGCGAAATGTCCGCAGACAAAAAATCGACCCCGCCAATATCAAGCCCGATGGCCTTGACGGCGCGCACAGCCATGTCGCGGTTGTCCGGATGCACGATGTCGGTCACGTCAACCGCTGTTCCGCCGGTCGAAAGGTTGGCGGTCGAGCGCAGAAAGACGACCTCGCCCTTGGGCAGGACGGTCTCCTTGGTATAGCCAAGCTCCTCCAGATGTTCGCGGGCTTTGGCGTCAAACTCGATCCGGGTCAGGGTCTTTTCGTGGCCAACCCCGCGATTGGGATCGCTGTTCACGATGTCGAGCAGTTGTTCGACGGTGTTCTTCCCATCCCCGACGACGTGTCCCGGCACGCGTTTGGACACGGCCACCAGCACACCGTTGACCACCAGCATCCGGTGGTCCAGCCCTTGCAGGTAGCTTTCAACGATGACCCCGTCGCCGCCCTTGTTGTTTTCACGCGCGACGTCGTACGCCTCGGAGACGTGGGCTTCCTCCATCAGACCAACGGAAATGCCGCGACCGTGGTTGCCGTCAAGCGGCTTGACCACGACAGGATAGCCGATGCGGCGCGCGGCGCGGACGACCTCGTTGGCGTCGTAGACCATGCGCTGAATGGGGACAGGCAGGCCCAGATCGGCGAGGATCTTGTTGGTTTGTTTCTTGTCGGAGGCCAGCTCGACCGCGATATAATGGGTTTCGCTGGTGATCGTGGCCTGAATGCGTTTCTGGTACCGCCCATGCCCGAACTGGATCAGGCTGTGGTCGTTGAGGCGCAGCCATGGAACATCCCGGTCACGTCCGGCCTTGACCAGCGACGCTGTGCTGGGCCCAAGCGCGCGGCGCTGGGCGCTGCGAATGAAACGGTCGCGCTGGTACTCAAAATCGAAATCCTTTGGACGCTCGGCTTCGTCAACCAGATCTTCGGGCAACAGATGGCGCAAGAGATCAAGCGCCAGCTCGGCGGCTTGCAGGCCAACCTCTTCCTGCTCGAACTGATAGATCATGTTGTATTCGCCGACCTCGCCCGATCCGCGTGTCTTGCCAAACGTGACATCACCGCCCGCGATATTCTGAAGCTCGATCGAGACATGTTCCCAGATATGCCCGATCCAGGTGCCGCCGTCTTCGCGCAACCGGCGCACAAAACCGCCGGGTTCGCTGTAGGAACATCCATGTTCATGAAGGCCGGGCAGGGCGGCCAGCAGGCCATCGATGAAGTCCGGCCCCAGTCTGCCTGACGGCCACTCCTCGAGAACTCCGATATCGATCCGGTGTCTGATGACCGGGAAAAGGGCGTAGACATTAGGCCCGCGATAGACAGAAGTTTCGAGTATCTTCATGGAACATCCTTTTATGGTCCGGCATTCGCACCGGCGCTATTTTCCTGCTTGCGCCCCCGGCGTCGCGCTGTGGGTCGCCATGTCGTAGCGATCGCCTTCCAGAAGGATGTGCAGCTTCACCCCCATCAGGCTAATGGGTTTTCCCGCGCGCGCAAGGTCCATCGAGGAATACTCGATATCCGAGGGGTCGATGATCGTCAGCCCTCCGCTGCCGTGAACCTCGATCACGTTGTCAGGCCCGATGAAGGCGGCGGTATCTTCGTCAACGCCGATGCCGGTGGCAAAGGGGTTGAACGCCAGCGCGGTCAGCAGGCGTCCCAGACGGTCGCGTTCGCGGAAATGCTGGTCGATGATGGCGCGGTTGGTCAGACCCAGTCCGGGCGCGAGCGAGGCTTTGCCGTGGCGCGGTGTCGGCCCGCTTCGTCCCACGGCGATCATGTGTTCGCACAGAAACGCAGCCCCCGCCGAGGTGCCCGCAACCGGCACACCGTCGGCGTTGTGCCGCCGGATCGATTTGGCCATGGCAGTGCCGCCGATGGTTGTGGACAGGCGCAACTGGTTGCCGCCCGTCATGAAGATGCCGGTTGCCTGTTCAAGCGCGTCAAGGCGTCCCTGATCCTCGCAATCCTGCCGGGTTTCCGCGTCAATCACCACCGTGTGGTCAAC
>CAYXNM010000111.1:0-8542 GCA_964466385.1 uncultured Rhodobacter sp.
CCTGACTGGTTGAACCCCTGCGTGTGCACCCAGACCACACCCGTTTTGCCGCTGGAGTTTTCCTTGAGCCCGATCACCTCCGACGTTGACCGCAGCGTGTCCCCAAGGTTGACCGGCGCCAGAAAACGACCCTCGGCATAACCCAGATTCGCCAGCGCGTTGAGGGAAACATCAGGAACGGATTTGCCGAAAACCACGTGAAACGCCGCAAGATCATCCAGAGGCGATGCGGGCAAGCCGCAGGACCGCGCAAACGCATCTGACGAATAGATCGCATGCCGCGCGGGGTAAAGCGCATGATAAAGGGCGCGTTCTCCGCTGGTGACGGTGCGCGGAACCGCGTGAACAAGGTTCTGCCCGATGTGGTAATCCTCAAAAAACCGGCCAGGGTTGGTCTTTTTGGCGCTCATGTCGGATCTCAGACCTTTCCCAGCTTGATGTCTGCGTCGTAGGATCCCGCCGCATCCTTGGTCACGGCCTGGGCGCATCGCATGACGCCACGCTTGGGGTCATGCGCATATTGCGGATCACCGTAAAGAACCCAGCCTTTGGACAGCGCCTCGCTGACCTTGTGGCAAAAGGCCGATGTGTCGTCTTCGGTCAGCAATCGGTACGCTTTCATCAGCCGTATGTCCCCAGGAACGGATTATGATCGAACAGCCAGTGAATTCCGGCGATCAGAACATAAAGAAACAATGTCGCCAGCGCGAGCTTGTAATCGTTGAGACGGTCCCCCGGCATGGGTTTTTCCCAGGGGCCTTCGTGCTGGTTGATCAGGCGCATCTCAACAAGCGCCCAAAGGCCCAGCCCTCCGAACATGACGATCGAGGACAAATCGCCATTGACCAGAAGATGGGCAACCGCCCAGATGATGACGCCCCAAAGCATCGGGTGTCTGAAACGGGCCGACAACCGCCCCCCTGCGGGGCCGATTCCCATTGCGAATATGGCAAAGAACATAAGAACATTGTTGAGATGCCCCATCCCCGGCCACGGGGTGTAGACCGGGCTGAAATCCGATTGCCGGTAACCCGCCACGATCAGGACAAGCCCCGCCAGAATGGACAACGCCACAAGAAGGCGGGTGATCCGGGTGCCGGCGGCGGCCTCCAGATCCCGGCGCAATCGCGGGAGAATGCGTTTTTGCCCGTGCGCTGCTGCCCACAGAAACAACCCGATGATCAGTTTCGTCATACGGTCGGCCTCTCTCTTTGCTCTGGCCCGGCAACCTACCGGGGGTGGCGTGAATGACAAGCAAAAATATTGGCGCGGCGCTCTGGTGCCTTGCAAAAAATCCGGCGTGACGTTTTATGTCAGAAGAATTTGAACAGGAAACCACATGACACAAATTCCCAAAAAAATGCGCGCGATGGTTCTGACGGGTCACGGCGGTATGGACAAGTTGGTTTTCCACGACGACTGGCCCACGCCCCAGCCCCAAACGGGCGAGGCTTTGATCCGCGTTCGGGCCTGCGGCATGAATAATACCGACGTCAACACGCGCATTGGCTGGTACGCGCGCAAGAATGTCGAACCGAAAGGCCCGGCGGGCAACGACAAGGCCAGCGCGGCATGGGATGGGGCCTCGCTTGGGTTTCCACGCATTCAGGGGGGCGATGTTGTTGGCGAGGTGGTCGCCTTCGGCCCGGACACCGACACGTCGCTTTTGGGGCGCCGGGTGCTGGTCGATACGATCCTGCGCGACTGGGCCGACCCTCTTAATCTGGAAAAATGTGGTTATCTCGGCTCGGAAGCTGATGGCGGTTTCGCGGAGTATATGAAGATCGACACCCGCAACCTTTGCCCGATCGACTGCGACTTGCCTGACGCTGATCTTGCCACCTTTGCAATCTCGTATTCGACTGCGGAAAACATGCTCAACCGCGCGAAGGTCACCAAAGATGACACCGTTCTTATCCCCGGAGCATCGGGCGGCGTTGGTTCGGCCCTGATCCAACTGGCCAACCGCCGTGGCGCAACCACGATTGCAATGGCCAGCCCCGACAAACACGCCGATGTCGCGCTTGTCGGACCTGATCACATCCTGCCCCGATCACCGGATAACCTTGCCCATGCCATTTTTAGGGCCACGGGGCGTGAAACCGTATCGGTCGTTGCCGATATCGTTGGCGGTGACGGGTTTTCCACCCGGATCGAGGCTTTGGAGCGCGGCGGGCGCTTCACCTGCTCAGGCGCGATCGCCGGGGCCGAGGTGACGCTTGATTTGCGGACCTTGTATTTGCGGGACCTCACATTCACCGGCTGCACCATATTGCCGCCCGAGGTTTTCCCGACCCTTGTTGGGTATATCGAACGGGGCGAAATCCGACCGTTGCGTGCTGCGACCTATCCGTTGGAACATCTGCATCAGGGACAGCAGGCTTTCATCGACAAGAAACACACGGGCAATATCGTGGTCACGATTTAGGGCGTGATGTTCACGTATCTCCGCGGGTTAGCAGGCTGATCTGGCCAGAATCGCCGGGCGGCTAAGCCAACCCGCGCCGCGCGGCACTTCCTGAAACTGTCTGGGACGTGCCCTTTGTCCAGCCCGGTGCCCGGCAGCCCGGTCCATGTCAGTCACACGTCGCCCCCGGCGCCAGTAAACGCACGAACACGTCAAAAATCTGGTCGCTGAGTTTCAGGCGTTCGCCATCGGACAAGTCATCCCAATGCGCCAGAATCCACTGATCCATCGACATGCCCAGCGACATGATGGAATCCACCAGAAAACTTTCCGGCAAGTCGTTGCGCACAAGCCCGAGCGCCTGACCGCGATGCAGCAGATCCGTCGCCCAGTCCATCGACAGTCTGAGGATGTCGTGGGTCAGACCCTGATCCTCGGGCTTCTCGCGGCTTTGATAGAACATGCGGCCGACCATGACGGTTTCGGGTGAAGCATTGGCCATTTCCGCCATTTGCCGTGTCATGAACTGGATGCTCGGCCAGTAGGTTTCGTGCGTCAGTGCGCCAAGGTCAAAATCATCGCGCGCCGCAAGAACCGGCGCGATTGCCTGATCGAGGATTTGCCGAAACAGGTCGGTCTTGTTTTCGAAATAGTGGTAAAACGAACTCTTGCTCATCCCCACACCGGAAATGATCCGGTTGAGCGATGCCTGCGAAAAACCGTGTTGCGCGAATTCCGTACGGGCCGCCGCAAACAGGTGGGTTCGCTTGTCCTCTGGCATGCGGTCTGAAGGATGTTCGCTCACGTTCTTGACACTTTCCCTTTGCGGGATTACTTAAGATTGGACCACACGGTCCAAAGATTTCTACCGCCCTTTGAGTTCCATGGCAAGGCCCGGACGAAATCGCCAAATCGAATGGAACGGGATGACCTCATGACCCCTGAACCCAACCGACGCGTTTTTCTCTTCAGCGCGGCAACATGCGCCGGTTTGCTCGCGTTTCCGATGCCTCTTTTCGCGCAGGATGCGACATCGATCCTGGCGGCCGCGTTTCGGAACTGGCGCGCAAACTCGTCTTACGCCGAGGTTGACATGACCATCAAGCGCGCCAGCGGCACGCGCAAGATGACCATGAAAAGCTGGACGAAAGGACGCGACAAGGCGCTGGTCCGGTTCACGAAACCGGCACGGGATGCGGGCAACGCAACGCTTCAGCTTGGCACGCAGACCTATGTTTTCAATCCCAAGCTCAATCAGGTCATCAAACTGCCGGCGAGTGCATTGTCGCAATCATGGATGGGCAGCGATTTTTCCTATGACGACCTGTCGCGCTCCGAAAAGGTCATCGAAGATTACACCCATAAACTGATCGGAACGAAATCAAGCGGGGGCAGAAAAATCTACGTTATCGAATCCGTGCCCAAACCGCTGAAACCCATCGTCTGGGGCAAACAGGTGGTTTCGGTGCGCGGCGACGGCGTCCTGTTCAGCGTGGAGTATTTCGACCAGCTTGGCAAAAGGGTCCGCGTGATGACCGCCGACAAGATCGGCACCCTCGGCGGGCGCCCCTATCCGGTTGTCATGACCATGCGGCGCGACGACAAGCCGGGAACGTTCACCCGCGTGACCACCCGCGCAGCCGAGTTCAACATCAAGATCCCGAAATACCTGTTCACACGCTCGAACCTGCAAAACCCGAGGGATCCCTGAATGATCGCGGCACTGGCATGGCGGAACATCTGGCGACAGCCCATTCGCACGGCGCTGTCCATGGTCGGAATGGCGTTCACGTCGATGCTGCTCGTGTTCATGCTGTCGTTCCAGTTCGGGTCCTACGACACCATGAAATCGAGCATGCTGAGGATCAGTCAGGGGTACGGCCAGTTCCAGCCCCGAGGGTACAAGGACGACCCCGAGATATCCCGAACCATTCGCGATGCGGCGGGGTTGCAACGTGATCTCGGCTCGATAAGTCAGGTCACGGCCAGCACGCCACGCACCAACGGGTTCGTTCTGCTGGCCAACGGCGAACGCAGTTTTGCAGCGGCGATCGTGGGGATCGATCCGGCGAACGAAACCAAGATATCGACCCTGTCCACGATGGTCAGGCAGGGCCGCGCGCTTGACGCCGCTGACAGTGATGCCGTGGTGCTGGGCGAAGGGCTGGCGCGAAACCTGCGCCTGAAACTGGGCGACAGGGTGACGATGCTGGGAACGGGGCTTGACGGGTCGGTCGCCGCCGATGTCCTGACGCTGGTCGGCATCTTCAAGAGCAACGTGCCGGAAATCGACCGGCAGATCGCACAAATGCCGATCAGCCGGTTCAAAGACAGCTTTGCCATGGACGGCGGCGTGAACGTGGTTGCGGTCACCGGGCGCCATCTGACCGATATCGTCAGCGCCGACAAAGACCTGCGCGCGCTGGCTGGGAAATACGACGCAGTCTATCTTGACTGGTCCGAGCTTGCGCCCGCAGTGAAACAGGCGATCACGCTGGATATGTCGACGGCGATGATGATGTATATCACGCTGGTCGTCGTCGTCGTCTTCATCATCCTCAACACGCTTTACATGTCCGTGCTGGAACGCACGCGGGAATTCGGCGTGCTGCTGGCCGTCGGCATGAAGCCGGGCCAGATCGGGCGCATGGTCTGGATGGAGATGATATTCCTGTCCTTCGTGGGCAACGGTCTGGGTATCTTGCTGGGTCTGCTGGTCACGCTTTATTTCACCAAATACGGGATCGCCTTTGAAGGGCTGGACGAAGTTTACGCGCAATGGGGTTTGCCCTCGCGGTTCTACCCTCTGATGTCGTGGTTCAGCGTGCTTGCCGGGCCGGGTGCAATCGTGAGTGCGATCACCATCCTGGGCTTCATTCCCTATCGCAGGGTTCTGGGGCTGGAACCTGTTCAAGCGATGGCATCATGAACGACACCCTGAAAACCTTTACGTCGCTTGCATGGCGAAACCTGTGGCGCAATCCGCGCCGCACCGTGATTACCCTCATCGTTGTCGCTGTCGGGTTGTGGTCGATCCTGTTTTTCAACGCGTTCATGATCGCATGGATGCAGTCGAGCAAGGAAGCCACGCTTGATCTGCTCATCGGGCGCGGGCAGATTCACGCGGTCGGTTACGTGGACGATCCGGGCATCGACGTTTTGATGCCCCCCCCGACCGGAGATCTCGAAACCGCGCTGAACGCGCCCGAGATTTCCAACTGGACGACACGGCTTGAATTGCCGGGCGTCGTCCTCAGCGAATACAAGACCCTGCCAATCACGATCATGGGCGTCGATCCGGCGGACGAAGCGCGCATTTCCAGCCTGCCCGGCAAAATCACCCAGGGCCGCTATCTGAAAGATACGAATGACCCCGGCGCGGTCATCGGAATTTCCCTGGCGGACAAGCTGAAAACCGGGCTTGGGCGGCGTGTCATCCTGATGTCCCAGAACGTCGAGGGAAAACTGGCAGAACAAAGCTTTCACGTTGTCGGCCTCTTTGACGCTGACAAGGAAACCGAGGAGTTCTTTGCCTTTACCGGCAAGGCCGCCGCGCAGAAATTCGTGGGTCTGAAAGACAAGGTCGCGCAAATCGTCTTTGACGTTCCGAACGATGAGGATCTGGACAAGGTCATCGCTTCGCTTGAAGCGGCGGCACCTGAACTTGACGTGCGCTCATGGCGAAAAATCTCGCTTTTTCTGGCCGCGTCAGACAGTTTCATGGGCGGTTTCATCTATATCTGGCTTGTCGTCGTCTTTTCGCTGATGGCCATTGGCATCATCAACACGCAATTGATGGCGGTCTTTGAACGCACGCAGGAATTCGGGCTTTTGCGCGCGCTCGGCATGAAACCGCGACTGGTCCTCCTGATGGTCACGATCGAAAGCGCGCTCTTGATCGGGGTTGGCGTCCTGCTCGGTGCGCTTCTGGCGGCGCTGACGATCTGGTCCCTGCTTGACGGCATCGACCTCAGCGCATTCACGCAAGGTCTGGAAATGTTCAAGGCCGGTCAGGTACTCTACCCCACGTTTCATGGCGAGAGTTTCGTCACGTTTTCGATCCTGATCTGGCTCCTGGGGGTGCTGGTGGCGCTCTGGCCTGCGCGACGGGCTGCGAAATCAAGCCCCGTCGAAGCCATGCGGCGCGCGACTTAACAAGGAATGAAGGACATGAATGCAATTGTAACCTGTCGCGCGCTGACCAAGGATTTTGGCAAGGGCGAACTGGTTGTTCGCGCACTCCGCGGCGTTGATCTGGATATTCAGGAGGGCGATTTTGCCTCGCTTGCGGGGCCTTCGGGTTCGGGAAAGACAACGCTGCTGAACATGATCGGCGCGCTGGACGATCCGACGAGCGGCAAGGTCACGATCGACGGGCAGGAAATCGGGTCTTTGTCAAAGGCCGATCATTCCGATCTGCGATTGCGTCAGATCGGTTTCGTTTTTCAGTCGCTCAACCTGATCCCCGTCCTTTCGGCGCAGGAAAACATCGAGTTCGTTCTGGAGCTTCAGGGATGCAACCGCGAAGAGCGCCGCGCGCGTGCGCAAGCGGCGCTCAAGGACGTGGGGCTTGAAGGGATGGAGCACCGGCGTCCTTCGGCCCTCTCAGGCGGCCAACAACAGCGCGTGGCGGTTGCGCGGGCCCTGATTTCGCGCCCGGCGATCGTTCTGGCGGACGAACCCACCGCCAATCTCGATACCAAGACGGCGCTTGAACTGATTGCCCTCATGTCCCGGCTCAATCAGGAACACGGCACGACATTTGTCATCGGAACCCATGATCCGCGTGTCATGGACCACACCAAACGCCACATCGAACTTGTGGACGGGAACATTGCCAGTGACGTTCGCAGCTAGGATCATTTTCGCCTTTGCGATTGCGATCACGTCCGCAGGGTTCGCCCGTGCGGGCGATTTCCGGCTGCGCAGTGCCTACAGTTCCAGCGCAAGCTGGGCGGGCGGTGCCAGCCTGGACGCGGCTCTGGGCTTTCAGAACCGGGCCAGTGCCTTTGGCGGCACGCGATTGATGTGGAACAAATCCGCCGGCCCGTTTCGCTTTGAAATCCATTCGAACCTTGTTTTCCTTCAAGGCAGCGATGTGTCTTACGGGGGTGCTCTGCTGGGGTTTCTTCCCACGCCCCTGCCAAGCACCGCCTTTAACCTGACGCAAGTCTGGCAAAGCGATGCCAACACGTATGTCACCAACACGATCGACCGTCTGAGCGTAAGTTACACCAGCGACAGTTTCGTTCTGAGGGTTGGCCGGCAGGCGATCACATGGGGCAACGGTCTGGTCTTTCAGCCCGGCGACATCCTTGCACCGTTTTCCCCGGGCGCGGTTGACACCAGCTACAAGACCGGTGCCGACATGGTTTACGGCCAGTATCTGTTTGACAGCGGCGCGGACGTGCAGGCCGTCTGGGTGCCAAGGGCGGCCACGACCGGCGGGGCGATCGCCTTTGACGGCAGCACGTTTGCACTGCGCGGCAGTTTTGATATCGGTCCGCTCAGTTCGGGCATCATGCTGGCGCGGGATCATGGCGATACGGTTGGCAGCCTTGCACTGAGCGGCGCATTGGGCGGCGCGTCCTGGAACGCCGAGGTCGTGGACTGGTCGGTCGGTGGAACGCAAACCCCGTCATGGTTGGTCAACATCGCGAATTTCGGCAGCTTGCTGGGCAAGAACATCTCTTATTTCGCCGAGGTTTATCACAACGGTTTCGGTGTCACACCCGGCACAGCACTGGACAGTCTGCCCGCCGCTCTCAGCAAGAGGATTGCCACCGGACAAGTGTTTTACGCGGGGCGTGATTTTCTGACTTTCGGGGGGCAGATGCAGCTGACACCCGATCTCAGCGTTGCGCCCAATGCCATTTTCAGTTTGACCGATCAAAGTGCACTGGCCTCGTTGACGGCCAGTTATACGATAAGCGACAGCACCAGCATGGTCCTTCATCTGACCCGGCCCTTTGGAGCGACGGGAACCGATTTTGGAGGGCGTGAAACCACTGCCGGCTCAGGCATCTATTTCGGGCCGTCGCCTGCTGCACTCCTGCAACTCGTTCACTTTTTCTGACGGTATACTGCCGGGAACCAGCACGATCCCAGGCGGCCTCATCCCAACCCGACCAATGA
>CAYXNM010000112.1:0-8540 GCA_964466385.1 uncultured Rhodobacter sp.
GTGCCAAGCCTGCTGGTCGAGGGGCTGACGATTGCCGGGGCGTGATCTTTCGCTGTTGATCGAGGCCGCTCGGGAAGCCGGCGAAATCGCCGGGCGATATTTCAGGGCTGACCCGAAAGTGTGGGACAAGGGCGACGGGCAAGGCCCCGTCACCGAGGCGGATCTGAAAATCGACGGTATGCTCAGGAAGCGGTTGACGAACGCACGGCCCGATTTTGGCTGGCTGTCCGAAGAAACCGACGACGACCGGGAAAGGCTGAAGGCCCGGAGCGTTTTCATCATCGACCCGATTGATGGCACAAGATCGTTCGTTGCAGGCCGGAATACCTTTGCCCATTCGCTGGCGATTGCGCGCGACGGGATCGTCAACTTTGGGGTGGTCTACCTGCCCTTGCTCGATCTGCTCTATACCGCGAGCCTGGGAAACGGGGCGTTTCTGAATGAAAGGCGGGTCACCTGTTCGCCACAAACGTCGATCGCAAACGCCGATGTTCTGGTGACCAAGTCGCAACTTGACCCGGCGCTCTGGCCCGGAGGCGTGCCAGAGTTAAACCGGCATTTTCGTTCATCGCTGGCCTATCGTCTTTGCCTTGTGGCCGAGGGAAAATTCGACGGCATGCTGACGCTGAGGGACGCCTGGGAGTGGGATATCGCAGCGGGCACGCTGATCTGCAGCGAGGCAGGCGCCGTTGTCAGCGATCGACACAATGCGCCCTTGCGGTTCAACAGCGCTCCGGCGAAAACCGCGGGCGCACTGGTTGCAGGCGCGGATCTGCACGCGCAAATCATGCAGCACTTACATCCCTGACGGACCTTCCATCAAAGACAGTTCTGGCTTAAGACCACTAAGAAACAGCAGGAGCATTTGAATGGCGCAGCGGTTGCATCTGGTCTTTGGGGGAGAACTGACCAGCCCTTCCAGAAACGTGTTCAAGAACGTCGATGAAATCGATATCGTGGGTATCTTCCGCAATTATCAGGAGGCCTATGACGCGTGGAAAGATGCGTCCCATCGCAGTGTCGATAACGCGCATGCACGCTATTTCATCGCGCATCTCCACAAGCTGCGCGACGAGAATGCCGAGGCCGGCCCGACAGAAGAACTGGGTTAGGCTGGACAGGTGGGAAAATCGGTCGGACTGGCGCTCTACCTTGCGTTCTCGGAACGCGCAGAAGGTGTTGCCAACAGGCATTTGGCCGAGCGCACCGAAAAGGGCAAGGAAGATCCCGCACGGCTGGAAGAACGGTTTGGCCGAACGCCCCATGCCCGGCCCGCGGGCACGCTTGTGTGGTTTCACGCCGCAAGTGTCGGTGAATCCCTTTCCATCCTTGAACTTGTCCGGCGGTTGGGCGACCAGCGGCCGGAGCTTCATTTCCTGATTACCACGGGAACCCTGACATCCGCTGCGATGATCGCCGGACGTCTGCCGGAAAATGGCATCCACCAGTTCGTTCCGGTGGATGCCCGGCCTTACATCCGCAATTTTCTGGCCCATTGGAAACCCGATCTTGCGGTCTGGACGGAAAGCGAGCTCTGGCCGGCCCTGATGCACGAAACCCATGCAGCGGGCATTCCGATGGTTCTTATCAACGCGCGGATTTCCAAGGCGACCTATCGCAAATGGCGGTGGTTTCCGGGGATAGCGACCTCGTTGTTGCGCCGGTTTGATTTCGTGCTGGCGCAGGACAAGGCAACGGCGCGCTACCTTCGACGGCTTGGCCTGCCGGAAAACCGGATCGAGATCAGCGGCACCCTCAAGGAAGGCTCGGCCGCCCTGCCCCATGAGGAGGACGAACGCACCCGTTTTGCAAGCCATCTCGCCGGGAGGCCCGTTTGGCTCGCGGCCTCGACCCATACGGGCGAGGACGAAATGGTGGCCAAGGCGCATAAGGTGGCATCAAGGGCGACACAACGTCTTTTGCTGATCATTGCCCCGCGTCATCCCGACAGGGGACCGGCGATCGAAAAGATGCTGTGCGGGGAGGGCTGGCAGGTCGCTGTACGCTCGCGGGATGAACTGCCCGATGCCTCGACCCAGATCTACCTTGCGGACACATTGGGCGAAATGGGGCTTTGGTACCGGATTGCGCCGGTCAGTTTCCTCGGGGGTTCGCTGGTTGATGTCGGGGGGCACAACCCGTTTGAGCCTGCCGCATTGGGTTCCGCCATCCTTCATGGTCCGCATGTCCACAAAGTGGCCGATATCTATGAGCGTCTGGCGGAAGTCGGCGCGACGGTCGAGGTCCGCTCGGCACGGGATCTTGGCCGTGCGGTCGGTCGTGTCCTTTCACCGGACAAAGCCGCCGAGATGGCCCACGCCGCGTGGGAGATCAGTTCGAGCGGGGCTGAAGTCACCGACCGGGCGCTGAAGCTTCTGAGCGGGTATCTGCCGGCTGCCCCGGAACCGGAGGCCTGATGCAACCCCCCGGTTTTTGGCAGCACTCCCCCACGAATCCCGGCATGTTGCCCCGATTGCTGAGCCCGGCCGCCGCAATATGGCGGTACCTCACGAACCGAAGACTGACCGGCGGGCCATGGCACAATGTGGGTGTTCCCGTGATTTGCGTCGGTAACCTTAGCGTGGGCGGAACCGGCAAAACGCCAGCCGCGATCGCCCTTGTCGAGCGTCTGACATCCCTTGGCCGCAGCCCCCATGTGGTATCGCGCGGGTACGGGGGCGTTCTCAAAGGGCCGGTCAGGGTTGATGCACGTCTGCACAAGGCCCGCGAAACGGGGGACGAACCCTTGTTGCTGGCCGGGTTCTGCCCGACCTGGGTGGCACGCGACCGGCACGCCGGTGCGCTGGCGGCAATCGCGGGCGGGGCCGATGTCATCGTGCTGGACGACGGTTTTCAGAACCCATCGGTCCACAAGGACATTTCCATCGTGGTGGTCGACGCGGTGGCGGGATTTGGCAATGGCCGGGTCATTCCCGCCGGACCTTTGCGTGAACCGGTAGAGACCGGTCTTGCGCGGGCCGATGCGGTTTTGATTATTGGTCCGGGAAAGGCGCGCAGGACCCTTCGGCGCGACTGGCCCGTTCTGGCCGAAAAACCGCTGTGCGAGGGAACGCTTGAACCTTTGAAAACCGGGATTGACTGGACGGGAATGAAGGTTCTGGCGTTCGCCGGAATCGGACGACCCGAGAAATTCTTTGCCACATTGCGCGGTCTGGGTGCAGAGATCCACAAAAGTGAAGCGCTCAGCGATCATCAGCCGCTGACCCGTCGCCTTATGCAGCGCCTTGAAAATGAGGCATTTTTTAACGGCGCACAGATGGTCACGACCGAAAAAGATGCAACGCGCCTGCCCGAGGAATTCAAACTGCGTGTCCTTAGCGTGCCCGTCAGGTTGGGACTTAAGGATTGGAAACCGCTCGACACGCTGCTGGCGCGGGCCGGGATCAACGCTTGGGTTTGATGGCGGACAGAACCTCGTCCGTGTGCTGGCCCAGTTTGGGTGACGGGCGGTCATACGCAAGATCGGAACCCGAAAAGACCATCGGTGAGCGCACCGAAGGAATGCCGTCGATGTCAACCTGCATCCCCCTTGCGACCACCTGAGGATCCGCGAAAACTTCGGCCAGATCGTTGATGGGACCGGCAGGCACGCCGTTGGTTTCGCAACAGGCCAGCAGATCCGCTTTGTTGCGTTCGCGCGTTGCCGCCATGAGCCGGGCGTTCATCCGGTCGCGATTGGCGATGCGGTCGGCGTTGGTCAGGTAATCGGGGTCACGGGCCATCTCCCGAAGGCCCAGAAGATCGCACAGGCGCTGGTATTGGGCATCATTGCCGGTGGCGATGATGATGTACCCGTCCGCACAGTCAAAAACCTGATAAGGTGTCAGGTTCTGGTGCGCGTTGCCCATGGAAACCGGTGCAACGCCCGTGGACAGGTAATTCAACGCCTGATTGGCCATGGTCGCGGTCGCAACGTCCAGAAGTGCCATGTCGATATGCTGGCCCTTGCCGGTTTGCGCGCGGTGCAGCAAAGCGGCCTGAATGGCGATCACGGAATAAAGCCCCGTCAGGATATCGGTCACCGCGACACCCATCTTTTGGGGCTGGCCACCGGGTTCACCGGTGACGGACATGATGCCACCCATGCCCTGCATCAGAAAATCATATCCCGCGCGTTTCCTGTAAGGGCCGGTTTGCCCGAACCCGGTGATGGAACAATAGATCAGCCGCGGATTGACGGCATGCAGGCTGTCATAATCCAGCCCGTATTTCGCCAACCCGCCAACCTTGAAATTCTCAATCAGAACGTCGCTTTCTGCGGCGAGATCGCGAATGGCCTGCTGGCCCTCATGGGTTCGGAAATCGATGACGACTGACCGTTTCCCGCGATTGCAGCTATGGTAATAGGCGGCCGATATATCCTCGTCGCGGGTAATGAACGGCGGGCCCCATTGACGCGTGTCATCGCCCGCCGGGCTTTCAACCTTGATGACGTTCGCGCCAAGGTCACAAAGCGTCTGCCCGGCCCACGGACCGGCCAGAATACGGGCCAGTTCCAGAACTTTCAGTCCGGTCAGAGGAGCGTCGGACATGAATTACTCGGCAAGCAGGCCGTCAAGGGTCTTGCTGAAATCAGCATAGCTCATGTTTGGGTATTTGATCCCGTTGATCAGAAACGTGGGCGTTCCCCTGACGTCGTCCCGTTCGGAATTCTTCTGATAGGCCGCGGCCAGTGTCTGGGCCATGTCGTTGTCCTGCAGGCAGGCATCCATCGTGTCCTGATCCAACCCGGCGATCTTGCCGATTTTTTGCAGGTTCTGGATGATGTCCAGATTGTTTTCCCCCGAGGTCCATTCATGCTGCGTTCTGAAAATGATGTCGGAAATGCCGAAAAACCGGTTGCCGCCATCGCAGCGTGCCAGCATTGCGGCCCAAAGCCCGAGCTTGTCGAAATAGACATCGCGCATCACGAAGCGCACGTTCCCGGGTTCCACGTAATTCTTGACGATCTTCCCAAACACATCCGTGTGGAACCGTGCGCAGTGCGGACAGGTGAACGACGCGTATTCAACAATGGTGATGGGCGCGTTTTCGTCGCCAAGCGCGGTTTCCAGCAAAGTGAACCCGCTGCCCTGATCTTGTTCAGCCTTGGGACTCTCGGTGACGGTTTCGACCGCCGTCAATTCCTGCGTTTGGCGGTTGTTCTGCTGCCAGAAGAAATAGCCGCCAGCCGCAAGAGCCAGCACAACAAGAATTGCAAGTGGTTTGGAAAACATGAGGACGTGCCTTTGCGGTTATCTCTTTGGATTTCGGGATAGTATATTCCGGCCAAGCGTTTCAAGGGCGGAACGCAGGGGTTCACTGCTGACGGCGGCCACGGATCTTGACACGGGCGCAGACAGCGCGACGTCGCGCGGCAACCGGTCCTTGATCGGCGCATTTGTCCCGGAAAAGGACGCCTGTGCTTCGGCGAAGCCGGTTTCCGCCGTCTGCGTCAGGCGAATGCGCGAAATCGCCGCGTAACCGTAACAGGCGTTCACGCGCTCGCAGATCTTGGGCAGCTGGGCCTGCAACAGGGGGGCATTGGCGCCGTTGGTCAACAGTGTCAGCGTCGCGCCAAACCCCTCGCGCCCATAACTGACCTTGACGGGGCGACATGTCGAGGCGGTCGCCGCCCCCGCAATTTCCGCCCATTGCGTCAGCAGGCGCGTTTCCAGAAAACCCCGTTTCTCGGTTGCTCTACGGATGCGCTGGTTGAGGATCCCGCCGGTCTGAACAAAGCCACGCGCAATCCGTTTGCTGGGCGCCTCAGCTTTGTTTTTCGCAGTCTTCCGGGCCATGACTTCGCCTGTTAGGATCAATGCGCATTCTAGCAAGGCGCCGCGCGCTTACCAGAGGTTTAACACCGGAAGAGGAATAAAGATTGCGTGACCCTTACCGCCTCCTGACCGGCGCCTTGCTGACGTGGTACGACAAAAACGCGCGTCAACTGCCGTGGCGCGTTCCGCCGGATCGGTCAAAGGCGGGCGTTTTGCCGGATGCCTATCATGTCTGGCTGTCAGAGATCATGCTGCAACAGACCACGGTCGGAGCGGTCATTCCCTATTTCCGCATGTTCACACACAGGTGGCGGGATGTTCACCAACTGGCCGGGGCTGCGGAAGACGACGTCATGGCCGCGTGGGCGGGTCTTGGGTATTATGCGCGTGCGCGCAATCTGCTGAAATGCGCGAAAGTCGTCAGCCGGGAATGCGGGGGCAGGTTTCCATGCACGCCGCCGGAGCTTCGGGAATTGCCGGGCGTCGGGCCTTATACCGCGGCTGCCATCGCCGCCATTGCGTTTGGCCAGCGCGCCATCGTTGTTGACGGGAACGTGGAACGCGTGGTGGCGCGGCTGTTCGCGCTGAGTGACCCTCTGCCCGGCGCCAAGACCGCGATTGTGACCGAAACCGACCGTCTGACACCGACCCTGCGCGCCGGGGACTTTGCGCAGGCCATGATGGATCTTGGCGCGACGGTCTGCAAACCGCGTGATCCGGATTGCGCGGTTTGCCCTGTTTCCTCTTCGTGCAGGGCGCTGGCGCGAGGTGAGCAAACGCTCTTCCCGCTCAAAGCGCCGAAAATGCCCAAACCGACGCGGCGGGGGACGGTCTTTATCGCAATCCGCGAGGACGGCGCATACTTGCTGGAACGCCGCCCCGCCAAGGGCCTGTTGGGCGGGATGCTGGGGTGGCCCGGGGGGGGCTGGTCCGAATCAACAGCGCCCGAATTAGCGTCGGAATTGCCGCCCATGGGTGCGGACTGGAAACCTTGCCCTGGTGTCGTCAAACACACGTTCACGCATTTCCATCTGGAATTGTCGGTTCAGGTCGCGCGCGTCGGGGTTGGGAAAAACCCGCGGCCGGGCCTCTTTTTCGTTGACGCTAAACACTTTGACGCATCCGATTTGCCGACGGTCATGCGCAAGGCTCTGACCGCCGCCCGTCCCGGTCCAGCGCGCACTGGATCGATAGCGCCCGAACCGGTAAAACACGGGAACGGTCAGAAAGGGACTCCGACATGATCAGCGCCGGCGATATGGGAAAGTTCAGAAGAGCACTGCCATTCTGGGTGTCGCTGACATTCCTGCCACTGGTCCCTGTCAGCATCTACATCGGCGGCTGGGCTTATCTTCTGGTGCCCGTTTACGGGCTGGGCATGTTTTCCGTGTTCGATTACCTTGGGGGTTTCAACCTTGAAGACCCGGATCCCGACACGGATGAGAGCACCCTTTACTGGTACAGGCTGGTGACAATTCTCTGGCCCGCCGCGCAGGTGGTCTTGATTTATGGCGCACTTTGGGCGGTGGCGAATGTCACACCGATGTCCGGCTGGGAAAAGACCGGTCTGATGTTCGGTGTGGGCCTGATCTCCGGCGCGATCGGCATCACCTATGCGCATGAACTGATTCACCGCACGGGCCGGTTTGAACGCAATCTGGGCGATCTGCTGCTGGCGCTCGTTCTTTACAGCCATTTCAGGTCTGAACATCTGCTGGTCCATCATGTTTATGTGGCCACACCGCGCGATCCGGTGACGGCGCGATATAACGAGAGTTTCCTGCGGTTTTTCCCGCGCGTGCTGCACCAGTGTTTCCGCTCCGCCTGGCGGACGGAATGCGCGCGGCTGGAGCGTGCGCAAGAAAGCCGGTTCGGTCCGGCCAATCCATTCCGAAAATACGCCGCGCTCCAGTTTGCGGCGCTGTTGCTGGCCTGGCTGGTTGCGGGCTGGGCGGGCGTCGGGTTGTTCGCATTTCAGGCGTTCGTTGCGATCTGGTATCTGGAAATGGTCAATTACGTTGAACATTACGGACTGACGCGCAGGCATCTGGGGAATGGAAAATATGAACCCGTGAAACCGCATCACAGCTGGAACGATGCCCATAGGGCGACGAACTGGCTGCTGATCAATCTTCAGCGCCATTCGGACCATCACCACAAACCGGCGAAATGTTTTCCGCTCTTGCGGACTTACGGCGCAGCCCATGCACCACAATTGCCGACCAGCTATATCGGCATGACGGCGCTCGCGATGGTGCCTCCGATCTGGCGGCGCGTCATGAATCCCCGCGTGCGCGCGTGGCGGGCGCAATACTATCCCGAGGTCGACGACTGGCAACCTTATGAGACGCCCACGACCCCGGCCCCAAAGGTGCGCGCATAAGACCAGCACACCCAATGACGAACCCATGGTTGATACCAACGGCCCGACGGATTGACCCTCGCAATTGCGTGTGGCAGGGCCGCTTCCGACCTGAAGGGGGCGTCGAGGCTTGCCCCGGGTCGGTTAACAGGCGCTGAAAGCTCTCCGGCCCTGCGTCTGCCCGTTCTGCCTTTGCAGCACGCGTTTAACCCCCGGCATTTTGGCACGAATCCCGCCTCCATTCCCGCCCGGCGGATACGCCGGGCAGCGCCTGCCTGCCCCTCGGTAGGCGCTTTTGCAACGGTGTAATATGTTGATATCATAGATATTTACCACGAAGGTGACACACGCGACAACCAAGCGCCACAAAGCACCCACCCAGGCAGGCGCTGCCCTCA
>CAYXNM010000113.1:0-8511 GCA_964466385.1 uncultured Rhodobacter sp.
ATTCCACCGCATTGACGCCTGCGGAAGGCATGGAACCGTGCCCCTCCAGACCCGTGAAATGTGTTCGGGTTTCACAGCACCCCTTATGCCCTTCGATGACCCGCATTCCGGTGGGCTCTCCAATGATACAGATCGCCGGGGTGCGCCCTTCCTTGCGCAGTGCATCCAGCATGACTTTCGCGCCCAGACATCCGGTTTCCTCGTCATAGGTGAACGCCAGATGCAGCGGTTTTTCCAGATCAGCCTTTGCAAACAGGGGCGCCACCGCCAAGGCGCAGGCAATGAAACCCTTCATGTCGCACGTTCCGCGCCCATAAATACGCTTGTCCGCGATGCGCAACTCAAACGGGTCGGAGGTCCAGTCCTGCCCTTCGACCGGCACCACGTCCGTGTGCCCGGAAAGAACCACGCCGCCATCGACATCCGGGCCGATGGTCGCGAAAATATTGGCCTTTGTGTGGTCTTCGTTCCGGCTCAGGCTGACATCGGCACCCAAATCCGACAGGTATTCCTCAATGAACGAAATCACCGCCAGATTGCTGTCGCTGGAAACCGACGGCAGTTCCACCAACGACCTGGTCAGTCCGATTGCATGGTCCAGCAAAACATATCCTCCCACAGATTATCCGGCGCCGGTTGCGTCAGTCAAAAAATGCCGGGCCCGCTTCGTCGAGCAGTTCCTGGGCGAGGGCTGTTCCCAATTCCGCTGCATCGTCAACCGAACCGGTCATCTCATGGGCCAGACATTCCGAACCATCGGGGCGCAGGATTTCCCCGCGCAACCGCATCTGACTTTCCCTGATCTCGGCAAGGCCCGCGATCGGCATTTCACACGATCCGTCAAGGCGGCGCAAATACGCACGTTCCGCATCCAGCCTGTAACCCGTCGGGAAATCGTGAATGGGCGAGAGCAGGTCCTTTACGGTTTCGTCCCCGGCCCGGCGTTCGATCCCGATTGCACCCTGTGCAACCGCGGGCAACATTTCCGACAGCGCAATGGGGGCGTTTGCCGCTTCTTCCATTCCCAGTCGGCTGAGCCCTGCCATGGCCAGAAATGTGCAGCTTGCAACGCCTTCCCGCAGCTTTTTCAACCGGGTCTGAACATTTCCGCGGAACTCGACAACTTTCAGATCGGGGCGCTTGTAGAGTATCTGCGCGCGCCGCCGCATACTGCTGGTTCCCACAAGCGAACCGGCGGGAAGATCGCTGAGACGCTCGACCACGGGCGACAGGAACGCATCCCGCGGGTCCTCGCGCGGCAAATAGCAGTCCAGCAACAACCCCTCGGGCTGATCGACCGGCATGTCCTTCATCGAGTGAACGGCAATATCGATCCGGCCCTCGATCAGCGATTCCTCGATCTCTTTGGTGAACAGACCCTTGCCGCCAACTTCGCGCAGAGGCTTGTCCTGGATACGATCGCCGCTGGTCTTGATCACCACGATCTCGAACGCTTCGGGTTCGAAACCATGCATTTCCACCAGCCGTCGCCGGGTCTCGTAAGCCTGCGCGAGCGCCAGCGGTGAGCCGCGTGTGCCAATGCGCAGGGGTGAATCGGTATTGGGCCACAAAGGTTGCATCTTTCCCGTCTATCCAACCGCGCAACCCCTGACAATGCCAAAGCAATCGTGACACATTGACATCATCGCAGTTAGTAAGGATTGAGGGTCGAACCACCCGAGAGAGGATCGTCATGACCGACAAACTGCTGCTGCGCGCCCTGCGGGGCGAGACCCTGAAAGTACCGCCGGTCTGGATGATGCGTCAGGCCGGGCGATATTTGCCGGAATACCGTGAAACCCGCGCCAGGGCGGGCGATTTTCTGTCGCTTTGCTATAACCCCGAACTGGCCGCCGAGGTCACATTTCAACCGATTCGCCGTTTCGGATTTGACGCCGCAATCCTTTTTGCCGACATCCTGCTTGTTCCGCAGGCGCTTGGAGCGGATTTGTGGTTTGAAACCGGCGAAGGTCCGCGCCTGTCGGCGATAAAGTCCCGGGAGGACTTTGATCGTCTGAAACCCGCCGACGCCATTCACACGCATCTTGCGCCGGTTTACGAAACCGTCGGGCTGATCGCAAACGGCTTGCCGCGGGAAACTGCGCTGATAGGTTTTGCCGGCGCACCCTGGACCGTTGCGACCTATATGATTGCCGGGCGCGGCACACCCGATCAGCGCCCCGCGCACGATCTGATAGGAAACGACCGACCGCTGTTTGAGCGCCTGATCGATCTGATCACGCTTGCGACGACCGAATACCTGCTGGCGCAGATCAGGGCCGGGGCCGAGGTCGTCAAGATTTTCGACAGCTGGGCAGGATCGCTTGGCGGGCGGGATTTCGACGACTTTGCGATCGCCCCGACCAAACGCATCGTGTCGGCCCTGAAATCCGCTTACCCCGACGTGCCCGTGATCGGGTTCCCGCGCGAGGCAGGGGACAAGTATGTCGGCTTCGGGCAGGCAACCGGGGTGGACTGCGTCGCGCTTGACAACTCGGTTGACGCAGCGTGGGCCGCGCAAAACGTTCAGGTCGACGGATGCGTTCAGGGCAATCTCGCACCTTTCCACATGGTCAGCGGCGGGCAGGATCTGATCGACGAAACGAACCGCATCGTTCAGGCCTTTTCCGGCGGCCCGCACATATTCAATCTGGGCCATGGAATCACCCCTGACGGCGATCCCGCGAATGTCGAGGCGATGGTCAAGACGATCCGGGGTTGATCAAAGGAAGACCGGGTTTGATGCCCTGAGCTGCACAAGGGTTGTCCCTTGGACAGGGAAAACCGGATCCAAGGACATTCGGCAATGCGAATTGTTCTTTCAGGACTGCGGTCACAGCCTTGCCGCAAGAGAAAAGACGGCCGGGCAAAGGGTGCGCTGACATCAGCTATATCCCAGTGAACCGAGGCTTTCTGTATCTGGAAGCGATTACGGATACTTTGACGGCAAAGAACTGATGAAAGCGGCATGAAAATGAAACTGAATACACCTTAACCTGGCGGCAAACCTGTTCGGAGAAACAGGACCACATCGCACGGACATTGTGGTATTCGTAGTATGGAAAAAGTTTCAAAGACCGCGATCTTTCGTTAGATCGTGCCCGCCAAGCAAACCAATCATCCAGAGGAAAAGACATGGCAGACAACGTTACCAAAAAGCGCAATCTGGGTTGGAGAGGGGGCATCGTTATGTTCCTCGCTGTCTGTTTCCTGCTTGGGACAGTTGTAATGGTGTTTGGCGTCGCGTCGATGAAAAGCCGGGGTGTGGAGGGTGACGATGTTTTAGCAGCCATAACCATGGGAATTTCGTTTGGCGTCATCGGCGCCTTGCTGGTGGCATTGGCGCTGAAAGTGCGCCGGACTTATTTTGTCGACGATTCCGGAAACAGGGTTTCAGAAGACGGATCATCCTTGCCGTTTGTCGTGGTGGGGCAGCGGTTGGGAAACTACGATTCAGAGGATGGAGACGATGGTGATAGCGGCGACTACGGTGACGATTTCGATTGACCAGAATTGTCCGTTCGTTGCCTCTCTCAGACGTTAGCCACAAGTAGACTGATGCCGCAGACCCCGTTGTACTGACGCTTGGTGTAGGCGGACTCATCCCTGTAGCCTATTCGGAGGCTTCCCACTCACCATCTATAAAATTGCCCGACCAAGTGCCGGAAAACCCGTTTTGGTTCTGGACGCCGCTTGCCTCAGCAGTGATTGTTCCTGAAGTGTCAGAACCATATACACCGATGCCCCCGCTCCAGCTTCCATTGATGACGGCCTGCAGAATTCCTGTTTCGGGGTAATATGTTCCAGTCACTCTGCCCTGATAATTATTTACATTCCCTTCGAAGGATAGCTGACCCGAGACCTTCCCGATTACTTTTGTGCCCGAGATTGAAAAACTTATTCTGCCGTTGCGTACTCTTGCATAAACTTCGCCATCATATATCTGCCGCCCGGTCATTGAGCCTTGGAAACTTCCCTCAAGCGCGGTGTTGTCCCCGGTTGGTTCTTCTTCCGCCTCCTCAACTGGCTGGTTTACGGTAACGGCGGCAGAATCCTCTGCCGTTTGACCCTCGCTGTCAGTCACAACAACGCGAATGCTATAATCGCCGGGATCGTAAAGCTTCAGTTTTACCTGTTGGGTCTGCTTTGCCGTTGTGCGGTTTCCAACCTCGTCACCATTCACAAAGAACACGAGCTTAAAGTCGGGCACCCCCTCAAGGATGGTTGCCGTAAGTCCGACTTTTTCGCCCGGATCAAGGACGGCGGGATCTGCCTTCAGTTTGACTTGTACCGGAATGGGACCTTCCAGTTCGATCGGCACAGTCACTTCTATGCGGCTGGATTTGTCAAAAACCGTCAGATCAATTTGGTTGATCGTGTTGGCGCCACCATCCTTAAAGCGTTGAAAAAACCGGCTTCGCCCGGTGGTTTTGCTTGCGGTAATACCGGTATCCGTTCGCCAGCTGACGTCGTATTCGCCCACACCTCCCACGATTTTCACTTTCACCGTCAGATTCCCGTCTTCCCCGGTTATCAGTTCGGTATTTATGAGAAAGGCCACGGGAAGATCGGTTCGCTCGCCGCCCGAAATCCCGCCTTCATCAACCACGGCAACTTCAAAATCATGGTTTCCTGCCTTAGCGAATTCGAGCGGGATGGAGAAATCGGTGCCGCTTACGCTTTTGGTTCCTGCTTCTTCTCCGTCAACAAACCATGTTAATCTGAAATCGGTGTCGCTGCTTTGTGGATCAGGCGTGATCTTCCCGCTGATGGCGAACTTTTGGCCAACTTCCATTCTTGGGGGTAATGTCAGGTCGACTCCAAGTGCGGCCTTAAATACGGCGAGGTGATTGGTGAACTGGCTCTTCCATTTATCAACAACCAAATTCTGGGACACAAAGGCACCTAGAACCACCTGATACTCCACCCGGCTTTCCGGGTTTCCAAAAAGAACAATCCCGTATTTTGATTCCGCGAGTGAAATAGATTGTTTCTCGATCAGGGTGTCATAATTGCTAATGATGTTAATGGAGGGATTGACTGTCGAAAGATCAAGCCCATCCGGTATGTCCAGTTTTCCCGAGACAATTTTGGGCCTGAAATTCGTCAGGCTGTCATAGATTTCCCAGTGCATCGCCGCCATGATTGCCTGACCTGCCAGCGACTCCAGATAGCCATAAATGAATAAGTCCTGATGTTGTTTGAAATGGTCGTTCAGGTATGCGTCGAACCCTTGTTCGATATCTGTACGCTCTTCAAGTATTTTGATGACCCTGGCCGGAGGTATATCAAACGACGCCATTATCTGCTTTTGGCGTTCCCATTGGCGGGTAATGCCGGTGTGCACCTCGATCGCTTCCACGTAAGATTTTTTATAGCCGCGCGGCAGACCATAATACTTAAAGGCAGACAAGACATCTGACTTGGCCACCGGCAGTCTTACTTTTACCTTTTCCAGAAAGGCGATTATCTCACGGATCGCTAATAATCCGCCTGTGCCGTTGGGCGCTTGGTGCCACAACTTTCCGTCCCAAAAAAACAGAACGTCCGGATTGTTAAAATCTTCGTACAGACCTTTAATTTTGCCGTCAGGGCAAGCTGTTAACGTTCCCGGGAACTTAAAACTCTTCTTCATTGCACCGTCAACGAACCCGTATGAGCCGACTCCAACGCAGCCCATGTCCCAACGCGAAAAGGCTTTACGTAATCGCAACGTGGCGGCCAGCAATTCCTTAGCTACCTGGGCGTACATCTCGATGAAATTGCCTAAGACCGGAAGCGCGCTGCCTGATTGCTCCATCAGCGTGAACAGGGCGACAGCCCGGTCCCCGGTATTTTCGGCCTGAACGCCCTTTTGGATAATTGCGAAGGTTTCGGAGTATTTTCCAAGCGGGTTCTGGGTGAAATTGTAAATCTTGGTCATCCGCTTTTCCAAGGCTTCAAATTCATCCAGGCCATTAATCCCGAATTTCTTCATCGCGGAGATATAGGTATCTTTGTTGTCGTCGAAATCTTTCTGGTCCTTGGCATCCTCGATTTTCTGGGCGAGCTTGGTGATTGCGTCGAGCTGGGATTTGGCCTTGGTTGCGACATTCTGAAGGTCACGAGTTATGGCGATGCCATCGCTGGTAACAAATGCATCGAAACTCTTAAGAATCTGCAACGCAGAGCCATCACCTATCTCATCGGACCGGAGCGCGATTTTGAATGCCTGTTCCGGCGACTTACCCTCTTTTCGTGCTTTTTTGAACAACTCCAGCGCCCTGGAGTTATTTTCCAACAGCTGGAGAGCCGCATTAAAAGATGCGTTTTTTCCCCATTCCGTTGTAAGGGCATTCATATCATCAACTTTTTTCTTGATCCGGTTCTCAAGCTCTTCGTAGATGCGTTTTTGAATTTCCGCCTTCATGACAGCGGGATCGAACGACTGCGCAAAGGCGCGAGGAATATCAATAAACTGACCCGCAAAGATCAAAGCCAAAGTCAGGCAGACCCGGGCCAGCAGGCGCGACAAAAAGGCTGTTTTGGATTTGTTATCGTCAATCTTGCGACGCCGGGGCATTGTTCGGAACATACGGTTCACTCAGCGCCCTCCCGTGCGGCCACAAAGGTATGCGTCCGGAACTTGTCGCATTCACTCCAGGCTCCTGTCAGTGTGGTACCATCATCCGAAATAGTAGCTTCAAGCGAGCCCCAATTGCTTTGGCCCAGGCGTTGGCTGTCACAGGCAGCGCCGACGGAACTATCTGATGTTGCCCACCAACCTGTAAGCTTGCGCTTCGCAAACTCACCCTCAAACTGGCCTTCCGGGTCTTTTGCAACCCCATCCACCAAATCAGTTACCTGATCGAACGAAATTGCCTCGAACATTCCGCTACTGATTATCCAACCCCCAGTAATTTCATCGGTAGATGCACCAATCGGTGACACCGGCTGGGCGGGTAGAGGAGATGTTGGCAACGGTTGTTCCTGCGACGGGGCTGGGGCAGAGGCTGAGGAAATGACAATCCGAGATGATGCTGCAATGTCGTAGCCACCGTCTGGCCAGTTGAGGTATAGGCGGACCTCATATTCGCCTTCAGGCAAGGATTTGAATGTGTGTGTGCCGTCACTTGGTTTGCCTTCCAGCATCACCAGTTCATAATACTGTTCCGAGGTATGGTTGGTTGCGGAAATAGCCAGCCAGTCCTGCCCTTCAGCCGGAAGATCAGCAAAGCTGACCTCAATCGCTTGGCCCGGTTTGAATGAAGGTTGCGTTGGTGCAACCGAGGGTTCTGCTGCAAGTGTCACAGATGGCGCCGGGCTTTGCGGATCATTAGGTGGGCTGCTGGCAAGAAGCGCATCCAAACTTGACTGCGCACGTTCATGTCCCTGATCAATGGCCATGCGAAACCAGCGAGCCGCTTCTTTATCATCCCTGTCGACACCCTCGCCGTCGCGGTACATTTCTGCCAGATTATTTTGGCCTAAGGCAAACCCTCCCTCAGCCGACTTGCGGAACCAATGAAAAGCCTTGGCGTAGTCCTTCGGAACTCCGTCTCCTCTGTAATACAAAACTCCAAGAAAATTCTGAGCTCTTGCGTTCCCCTGATTTGCTGCCTGGCGGAATAGGGATGCAGCCTCGTTATAGTCTTTTTCGACACCCTCGCCATCCTTGTACATTTCGCCAAGGTAGGTCTGAGCAAGAGCGTCACCCTGATCAGCCAACGGGCGCCAGTTTTCAATCGCAGTGGCATAATCGCCGTCGTTGTAAGCGTTCGCTCCAACGTTAATATTGGCGGAACTGACGGACGACGTTTCGTGACCCTCGGCAAAATACTCATCAGCGCAATCCATTAGAACTTCCAAGGCTTTGCGCGTTCCATTCAGGCGAAAAGATCTCTCGCCCGCCGGTCCCTCAAGAAATATCCTGCTCCCCGATTGAAATGCTTTGCGGGCTTTTTCGTTGAAACCAAAAACATAGTCGAGAGATTCTGAATCAAATACTGACGCCTCGATCATACTGTCAAATTTTTTGTCAATTCTGACCCGGCCCTTAAACTCTTCCCCTTTAATCAAATCCCAGTCGCTGCTGTAAATCAGAACATGAAACCCGTCTGCCTTCCAATAAAGCTGGATAGTGAACTCATCATTGTTTTTCCGGCCCAGCAGATAGCAGAACATTACATTGCCTTCTGCGTCTGCCCTGACAGCACCTTCCCAAAAACCTGATTTCAGGGCCCGTAAGGTGGATTGAGCACCGGCTTCATTCGGAACCCACGCTAAACCAAAGGAAACCCAAATTGTGGCCAGAAACCTGATCAGCAAGGTTTTCATCTTGATACCTCCAAAAACAACATCAACAACCAGAGACTTACTATGAATTTGGCCCTGCCATCACATTACGGCATGGAAACCTTGGCGTATAGGGGGCGGAACGAAAGCGGGACAGGTCCGAAACACGCTTCATCCAACAGGATAATACCGAATAATGGTTTGTTTTCATTTAGAAAATATGGTGCCCGGGGGCGG
>CAYXNM010000114.1:0-8118 GCA_964466385.1 uncultured Rhodobacter sp.
GGACCGCTTACGCAGCCAGAGCCATCGGAGCTTTGTTGTCATTTGCAACTAGCTTTGATGAACCGATAACGGTGGTATCTCACCGGGCAAAAGCTAACATCTTTAGACGTCCGTCGATCCTGTTTCGACCCCATGACCGCCAAATGAGCAGGTTTTGGTGGAGTCGCCGGGTACCGCCCCCGGGTCCGATCCGTTTATTACATGCGCGTTTATCACCATAGTCCGCAAGCGGACCCGTTTAATATAGTCGGCCATCCGGCCGCGATCAAGTCACGACCAGCGTTTCCAGCGCCGGTGGATCCAGAACCATTGCTCAGGGTACCGCCGCACCATGCCTTCAAGCGAGTCGTTCAGGTTCTGACTCATGGTTTCAGGATCGGTGGGTTCGATCCGGGCGTGGATTTCGACCCGGAAATCGATCCCGTTTTCAAGCCGCACACCGTAATAGGGAAAAAGGAGCGCGCCGTATTTCAAGGCGAACCCGGCGGCCGAGGTCATCGTCAGGGCCGGTTCGTCAAAAAAGGTCAGCAGTGCGCCTTCGGCTGCGGCCTGATCGTTGAGCAGGGCAATCGCCCCGCCCTTGCGCAGATGCCCCAAGAGGCCCTTGGTGCCCGCGACGCCGCGTGGAAAATTGGGCGTGGCGATCCGGTTCATGTTGTCGATGTAGCGATGATTTGTGAACGCGTTGTTCATGGGGCGGTAAATGGCGGCGGTTGCAAAACCCATTGCGGCCAGGACGACGCGAATGACCTGATAATTCCCGAAATGCCCCGATACCAGAACGACGGGCCGACCCTTGTTCAACGCTTGCAAAAGATCGTCTTTCCCGGCCCCCGTCAGTTCGGATCGTGCCGCGCGATCAAGGAAAGACGTGACGTTGAAACTTTCCAGCATGAGCCGGGCGGAATTGTCGCTGACGCGGTTGCACAGTCGGTTCACGTCCTTGACCGGCATGTCGGGCCAGACCCGGTTGAGGTTTTGCCGAATGCGCGTGTTGACCCCGAACAGCGGGGCCAGCACGCGGGCGCTGAACCACCCGGCAACGCAGAGGCTGGCACGGTAGGGCAGCAGCGAAAACAACAGAAAGAAAGCCCGGACGGGCAGGTCCAGCAGGTAGTTCAGGACCCCAGCACTTTCAAATCTTCGCACCGCCATGCCTAGTTGCCGCTTGCTCTTGCCAGTTTGTATTCACGTTGCCAGACATAGACGCCGGACCCGATGATCACAAGCGCACCCAAGAGAACGGGCGGGTCGGGAAACTCGTCAAAAAACGTCATTCCCCAGATGGCGGCAAACAGTACCCCGAGATAGGCAAAAGGCGCGATCGCGCCCGCTTCGGCCACGCTGAGGGCGCGGATCAGGCAAAGCTGTCCCATGCCGCCGATAGCGCCAAGCAGCAGCATCAACCCCCAGTCAGCGACGCTCGGCTGTTGCCACACGAAGGGCGCGATCATTGTTGCCGCCACGGTGCCGATGACGGCTGTGTAAAGAAAGCTGGTCCAGACACTTTCCTCGCGCCCCAGAAACCGCGTGGACAGCGCATAACCTGCGTAAAAAACGGCGGCGGCAAGCGGGAACAGGGCCGCGAATGAAAAGACGTCGCTGCCGGGGCGGATGATGACAAGCGCACCGAGCAGCCCGGCCAAAACTCCGATCGCGCGCCGCAGGCCAAACGGTTCGCCCAGAAAAACGAAGGCTCCGACTGAAATCAGCATGGGGTTGATCGACATGATCGCACTGGCCTCGGCCAGACCGATCAGCGAAATGCCAAAGAAAAAGCAGATCGTGGCGCCAAAAAGGAACCCCGACCGGACCAGTTGCAGTTTGAGGTAACGGGTTTTGACGACCGTACGCAGACGCGGCAGCAGGATCAGAACCGCCACCAGGGTCTGGCTGGTATATCGGGCCCAAACGACCTGCAGGATGTCGTAACGGTGCGACAATCCCTTGGCCGTGGCATCCATCAGCGAAAAGAAGAAGATCGTTGCGATCATCAACAGGATGCCCTGCGTGGTCGGGCCAAGACGGGAAAAAGCGTTCATTCAGGCGATTGCGCAACCGCAACGCCAATCATGGAATCCCGGCTGACGAGGGCGGCCAGATCGGTTTCGGACCAGCCCTCGGTGCCATCCGGACGCGCCGGAATGACGATATAGCGCATGTCCGCCGTGCTGTCATGGACGCGCACGGTGGTTTCTGCGGGCAGGTCCAGCCCAAACTCGCGCAGCACCGCACGCGGCGTTTTGACGACGCGGGACCGATAGGCGCGCTGCTTGTACCAGTCCGGTGGAAACCCAAGAAGATTGCGCGGATAGCACGAACACAAGGTGCAGACGATGACATTGTGAACGGTTGCGGTGTTTTCCACGGCAATCAGTTTGAGCGCACCGATATCAAACCCCATCTCGCGACAGGCATCGGACGCATTCGCGATCAGGCGGGCGTGAAAACCGGCATCAACCCACGCCCGCGCCACGACGCGGGCCCCGTCGGCGGGTGAACGGCTGTCCATCCTGTCGATCGTGTGCATCACTTCCAGTTCCGTGGTGATGCCCTTCTCGATCATCAGTTCACGCATGGCGATCTCCATTGTCTGCCAATACGTCAGGGGTTTGTCCTGATCGGCGCGATAGGGATGGCCCGAGGGGCTCATCCCTTCGTGGCTGTGCTCGATATGATCGTGGGGCATGGTCAGTCCTTGATTTCAGAGAGCCAATGGCCGAAAATTTCCGCATCCACCGTGTCGTCGGGGTTTTCCGCCTCTGTCCCCCAGATTTCGCCCATGGAAAACCGAACCCGGAAAAGCGGCACCATTTGGGCTTCCAGCCCATAGGCCGCCTGCTCGGGGTTGCGGAATTCGCCCAGCCGACGCTCGATCCACCCCTTTTTTCCCCGCAGGTAAGAGGGTGTGCGCACGTGACCGGGGGGCATCATGTCAACAACGCGGACGGTTTCAGCCATCGCTTTCCCCCGTCGTCGCGCAGTCGCCATAAGAGGTACCCCTGGCTTTCACCGCTTCCATCTTAAGACCCAGTTCCGAGATCGAATAGGCCCCGGCTTCCAGCATGTTCTGGTTCACGCTTTGCACCCATCTTTCGTAGTAGGTCTGGTTTTCAAAGGCGTCTTCGCCCATGTCCTCAAGCACGCGGCGCAAACCGTCAACGGTGAAATAGCCCTTGGACGACGCGATCACCATCAGCGCATCGACGCGTTTTTCCCACAGCTCGAAATCATGGTCGTTCGCAACGATGCCGCCTGCATCGTGTCCGCCAATGTCGTGCCAGCGTTTTCCGTCGCTCTCTGTCATGGGGCCAGCCTAGAGCCGCGCTCGTCCGAGGGCAACGGAAAGTCGCGAATTGCGCCGGATGGGAAAAAGGTTGTATGATTGCGCCCGGCTCTGGGGAGGGGATTTCATGGTTGCTGATATCTGGCATTCGTTTCGGGCATTGCCGCAATGGGTGCAAATCTGGGTGTTCGCGATCCTTGTTCCCGTCAACATGATCAGCCTTGCTTTCTGGTCCCAGCCGGACGGTGTGTTGATTGCCGTGATGGCGGTCGGGGCGATGGCACTCAATGGCGTGATCATGTTCTACGAACGTGGGTTTTCGCGGGCAATGGCACTGCCACATGTGGTCATATGGACACCTATGGTGTTGTTCGTGCTCGCAAAACTGGTGGGCGGAGAGGCATCCGGAGTGTTCGCCGCCTATCTGTGGGTGCTCCTGGTGACCGACATCGTTTCGCTTGGGTTCGACTTCAGGGACGCGCGCGACTGGTGGCGAGGCGCGCGCGCCGTGACGGGGCGCGGATCATAGGCTTGCGCGCTAGCCCCCTTACTCCAAAGTTCGCATCATCAATGTCTATTGCACTCCGGATTGCCTGCAATCCGGTTCGCGCCCGACCCCGCCCCCCAAGAGCGGGCGCGAACCTCGCGATTTTGCCTGATTCCAATGATGCGAACTTTGCTGCCACGATACTAGCCGCCGGAAAAAACCGCCGCCGGTCTGGCCGTGCGGTCAACCCCAAGCGAGAACACGTCCGGGCGTGCATAATGCCCGCTGGCATCGAACTTGCGGCGCGAGGACCGGGCGTTGGCAACGTCGATATCCGACGTCAACAATCCTTTTTCCTCGTGCATGGGTCCGGCGTGAACGCCGCCAAAGGGTTTGTAGATCACCGCGTCACCGGGGTTGATCCATTCGTCCTTGTTGGGAAAAAGCTCGTCATAATGGGGAATTTCGGTCGGGATGTCCGAGGCTTCCAGTGCCGTCGCGCAGCCCACCACCCAGCAGGCACCTTCGCGCGCGATATGCTGCATCGTTGCCAGCCATGTCGGCCCGGAATCCCATGTGGGAGCCACATAGATGTCGATATTCTGGGCATAAAGCGCGAAACGGGCCAGCGGCATGTAGCTTTCCCAGCAAATCAGGGTGCCGATCCGCCCCACGGCGGTTTCGACGACATTGAGCCCCGCGCCGTCGCCAAACCCCCAGACCATACGCTCGGGGTTGGTTGGCATCAGTTTGCGATGGTTGTTGGCGATCGATCCATCTGCGTCGATGATGGCGCAACTGTTGAAAAGGGTGCCGCCGCTGGCCGAGGCGTCAACCTCCTGATAACCCATGACGATGACGATGCCATGGTCCCGCGCGGCTTCGCGGAGCGGTGCGAGACCGTCTTTGCTGAGATCGACCGCGTTGGCCAGAAGGCGGGCGAACAGTTCGTCCGTCTTGCCCATGCCCGCGCCGGGCGCAAGGCGCCACACGAAGGTCGGATAGCCGGGCAACCATGCCTCGGGGAAAACGATGAGTTCGCTGCCTTGAGCGGCGGCTTTGGCAATGAGATCAACCGCGCGCGCCATCGATTTGGGTAAATCAAGGTATACGGGCGGCTCCTGAACGATAGCGATCTTGGTCATGGGTCTGTCCTTTTTCATTGGGTCTTTACGCGGCGGCCGCGGAGACCGCCGCACATGTTTCAGCGTGTCGCTGCGGCCACCAGCATTTCACAGGGGCCTTCGAACTTTCCTTCCGTCTGAAACGCTTTCAGGGCCTCCTCGATCTCGGCCCAGGCGTCGTCCTGTTCAGGCTCCGACAATCCGGCCAGCATCTGGTGCAGAGCGCCAAAGCTTTCCTGTTCGAACTGCAGACATTCGAGCGCGCTGCCAAGACGCACAGGCGCGTCTACCCGTTCGATCTGGATGTCCTTGAAACCCGCGTCTTTCAGGCGTTTGGCCAGAACGTCCGGATCGCCAAGACTGAACGGGCCGGGTTGGCCGGGCAGGGGAGCGGGCAGGGCCGCGCGGCGGCGGATGATCCCCACGGGAACCGAGAAAAAGCCGTTAAGATCGGCGGCACCATAAGTGATTGCCCCGACACGGCCGCCGTCGCGCAACTGGTCATGCATACCCCGCAGCGCTTTGTGCTGGTCCGGGAAATAGATCAGACCGACGCGCGAAATCACCGCGTCAAAGGGATCAGCCGAAATTTCGGACAGCGCTTCGCCGTCCTTGACGATGGTCTCAACCTGCTTATACCCCGCCAATCTTGCGTTTTCGGCGGTATATTCAAGGATGCCCGGCGACAGATCGCTGGCCAGAACGTGCCCCGTTGGCCCGACGCGGCGCGCGGTTTGCATGGTTTGCTCGCCCGCCCCGGCGGCAACGTCCAGAACGCGGCTGCCGGTTGTGACATTGGTCATGTCCAGCATCATTTCGGTTGCCGGCCCCAGCCAGCGGCCCAAGAGGGGAGCCCAGCGGTTCCATGCCTGGGCGGCCTCGTCCCATTGGCGGCGGGTTGTTTCCTTGAAAGCGACGGGATCAAAGACTTTTGCCTGAACGTTCATTGTGGTTCTCCTTGTTGCGGTTTTTGTTGATTAATGCTTGGCAGAGCCGCAAACTCGGCACAATTCGCGAAAAACCGACACGGCATTTGCAAAAATGCACAAAAAAAGGGGGAAGGCCCGATGCAGTGGGATGATTTGAGAATATTCCTTGAAGTGGCGCGTACAGGTTCAATCAGCGGCGCGGCCAAACGCCTGTCAGTACAGCATTCCACGGTGTCCCGGCGCATGCGCTCGCTCGAAGACAAGCTGGGAACGCGCCTGATCGAGCGGCGAAAATCGGGGTACGAACTGACCGAAGCGGGCGAAGAACTGCAAATGTCCGCGCGCAAGATCGAGGTCGAGATCCTTGGCTTTGAAGGCGCGCAGGCCGGTCGAGACAGCGCGCCAGCCGGTGAGTTGCGCGTTTCGGCCATCAACAACATGGCGTCGACCATCCTGATGCCGATCTTCACGAGATTCAGTCAGGCCTATCCGGGCATCGAATTTCACGTGCAGGTCACCAACCGTTTCGTGAAGCTGGCCGAGCGGGACGCCGACATCGCCATCCGGCTGACCAATTCACCGCAGGAAACGCTGATCGGGACGCGGCTGGTGACCGTCGCGTCAGCCGTTTACGGCGCGCGCGCGTATGTCGCTGGTGTCCGGTCGGGGCAGGAACCGGAAAGCTGGCTGGGGGTGACATGCTGCAATTTCCACACCACCTGGACGAACGAGGCTTGTCCCAACGGCGATCACAGGTTTTATGTCGATGACACGCTGCTGACGCTGTCGGCGCTGAAATCGGGCGCGGGGCTGGCCTATTTGCCCTGCTTCATGGGGGACGGTGAGCCTGATCTTGCGCGCGCGCGGGAACCCGAGGCGAAACATGACCTTGGGCTTTGGCTGGTTTACCATCCAGATTTACGCCGCACCAAGCGAGTGCGGTTGTTTCGCGAGCACATGCTGCACGAAATTGGGGCGATGACCGATGTCTTTGAAGGAAAAACCGGCGCCTAACGCGCCGGGCCGATCATCATGGTCATCTGGCGGCCTTCGAGCTTGGGCATGTTTTCAACCTTGCCCAGTTCCTCGACATCCGCGGCAACCCTCTGCAACAGCTCCAGCCCCAGATTCTGGTGCGCCATTTCGCGGCCGCGGAAACGCATGGTCACCTTGACCTTGTCGCCGTTTTCAAGAAACTTCACCACGTTGCGCATCTTGACGTCATAATCGTGCGTGTCCGTGTTGGGGCGAAATTTGACCTCTTTGATCTCGATCGTCTTTTGCTTCTTGCGCGCTTCGGATTCGCGCTTTTGCTGTTCGTACTTGAACTTGCCGAAATCCATCACTTTGCAAACGGGCGGCTTTGCATTGGGCGAGATTTCCACAAGGTCGAGCCCAGCTTCATGCGCCAGTTCCATCCCATGTCTGGGGGTGGAGAGACCGATGTTTTCGCCTTCGGCGCCGATCAGTCGGATTTCGGTATCGGTAATGCGTTCATTGACGCGGGGTCCGGTGTCGCGCGTGGGTGGCGCGTTGTGAGGTCTGCGGGCTATGGGTTTCGAGTCCTTCGTGGTTTTGCAATAAACGCCAAGTTAGTCTGGCAGCGCCAGAGGTTCAAGCCGTGCTCTGCGGTGTAAAGCGAAAAGATGCAAGGTCAAGGGCTCAACCCGCCCAAAGGCGAAAGTTTTCGACAACGGGCGGCGCGGTTCCCCGTCGCTCCGGGTGTTATCGCGTTAATACAATGGATTAATAACTTGATTCGCACATCAAATGGCGTCAATGGAGGTGCAGAACGAGGCGCATCGTCTTTTTGACGCCGGGAAAAGGGACCAGTCATGAAAAAATATATCTGGGCAATCATTGTCGCGACCGTCGTCATTGGCGGTTACACGTACTACAACAACCAGCTTGAAGCGGAAAAAACGCGTGCAGCGGCTGCTCAGAAAGCTGCTGAAACCGTTGCGGCAAAAAAGGCCGCTGAAGAAGCTGCCGCCGCCGAGGAAGCCGCTGCCGCCAAGGCTGCCGAGGAAGCCGCCGCTGCCGCAAAGGCTGCGGAAGAAGCTGCTGCCGCCAAGGCTGCCGAGGAAGCTGCCGCCGCCGCCAAGGCTGCTGAAGAAGCCGCTGCCGCCAAGGCTGCCGAGGAAGCCGCCGCTGCCGCAAAGGCTGCGGAAGAAGCTGCTGCCGCCAAGGCTGCCGAGGAAGCTGCCGCCGCCGCCAAGGCTGCTGAAGAAGCCGCTGCCGCCAAGGCTGCCGAGGAAGCCGCCGCTGCCGCAAAGGCCGAGGTCAATCAGG
>CAYXNM010000115.1:0-8104 GCA_964466385.1 uncultured Rhodobacter sp.
GCCGGGGCGCTTTTTGGCGCCTGTTAACCGGCCCGGGGCAAACCTCGACGTCCCCTTCAGGCCGGAAATGCCCTGCCCACACGCAATTCGGAATGTGAACGATGCCGGCCCAAGACCCCCTGAAGGGGACTGACATTTATTCGATATCCCTGCTTCATCAGCGGTAACTTTGTGCCCATTGTCAAAAAGTCGAAGGCGCAATGTCAGTGGTCACTGGCGTAACAGTTTTGCCTGCGCTGCGTCCTCCACCGACCAGCGGTCAAGCGCAAGCGTCAGGCCCCGGATCACCTTCTGGCGCCAGGACGCGTTGGTGAGATTGTTAAGGTCCGACGGGTTGGACATGAACCCGAATTCGATCAGGACGGACGGGATGTCAGGCGCTTTCAGAACGGAAAACCCGGCGGACAATCGCGGACGCGAGCGAATTTTCCCCACCGACCCGGCAATACCCGCGACAAGCTGATCCGCCAGTTTTTCGCTGCGTGGCGTTGTCTCCACGCGCGCCATATCCATCAGGACGGCGGCAATCAGATCGTCCTGCATCGCCAGATCGACACCTGCCAGCAGGTCGGACCGTTCGTGCCCCGCGGCCAGTGCGGCCGCCAAACCGTCGGACGCGTTTTCCGAAAGCGTGTAAACCGTGGTGCCAGTTGCCTTGCCCTTGAGCAACGCATCGGCATGGAAAGACAAAAACACATCCGCCCCAAGAGTGCGCGCCGCGCTGACACGCCCCTGCAACGACATGAACACGTCTTCACCGCGCGTCAGAAAAACCTCGTAACGCCCTGTCATAATTAACTTTTCCTTGGCCTCGCGCGCCAGTGTCAGCATCAGGTCCGCCTCGTTCAACCCCTGATACCTTGCGCCCGGATCGATACCTCCATGGCCCGGATCAATGGCGATCACGACCGGTCGGTCTCCTTGCGGGCGTTTCTTGGGACGGGTCAGATTCGCGGGCTGCCGATCCGCCCAGATCCCGATATTGGCAATCCCGGTGCCGGCATCGAATTCCGGTTTTCCCACAGGTGTCAGGCGAATCCGCACAACGGCGTCGCCCCTTGTCGCGTCCGTTTCCATTTCCGAACTGAACAGGCGCATGGGTTGGGCCAGTTCCAGAACCATACGCGACCAGCCAGGTCGAAACACTCCGAATCTCAGGGATTTGATCGCGTCTGTCCCGATTAGCGTCTCGCCGTCCAGCCCTTCAAAGCCGACTTCACGAAAATCGATGACCAGACGATAAGGCGCGCCCAGCGTGAACACGCGGTAAGGCACAGCCTGCGTCAGCTTGAGCGTGATATCCACGTCCCCCGAAAACCGTTCGCGAATCGAGGACCGCGATGCCTCCAACCTTGCAAGCGCCTGTAATTGCTGCGCGTTTGCAGCCGGACCGGCAAACACGCAAACCCACAGAAGCAAACCCCCCAGAAACGCCGATCGCATACCTTCTGCCCGCCAATCTTGTTTTTCTTTTTTGATATCATACATGGACCTGTGGGAAAAACACCATTGTCAATAGCGTTTGGTTGGCGCTATTGTTCCCACAAGGTACGAACGGACCCGTCCGGTCGGAAACCTGTCAGTCAGATTTGTCGTTCTGCCACGCTACAGGCTTTGCCAAAGTTAGCCTCTGTACGGAACGACAGGCCAGTTAGGCCAACAGTTCGCCCGAAACTCTTTGCAAATCGGGCTCTTTAATTGGCGCGGGATCACCCGCGTCGGAGAAAAACCGCGATGAAACGCGAGCGTAGAGCAATTACAGGTAGACGGTCGGCTTTTGCTGTTGCCGGGCTGCCGGACGCGTTTCAGGTCGCCCAAATGAAACAATACCCACGTAACCGGGCGGCAAACACCGCGCCGGTTTCGTTGGGATTGCCAGAGACACAATGCCAAAGAAAATGCTTATCGATGCCACCCACGCCGAAGAAACGCGCGTCGTGGTGGTCGACGGAAACAAGGTCGAGGAATTCGACTTTGAAACCGTCAACAAACGCCAGCTCGCCGGGAACATATACCTGGCCAAGGTTACACGCGTAGAACCGAGCCTTCAGGCCGCCTTCGTCGATTACGGCGGCAACCGCCACGGCTTTCTTGCCTTCTCGGAGATCCACCCGGACTATTACCAGATACCCGTCGCCGACCGCGAAGCGTTGATGGAAGAAGAGCGCGCCTATGCCGCGCAGCAGGCTGAAGACGACGAAAAACGCTCCAAAACGCGTTCGCGTCGCCGTTCGCGGGGCCGGTCCTCCAAAGCCGCCGCAAATCAGGACGCAACCCGGAGCGAGACCGCTGAGACGAGCGAAATCTCGGGCATGGATGTCCATGACGTTGCCGACAACGCGGACAATGACGACCTCATCGTGGGGTTTGAAACTGCGCCCGCGGGCGACGAGGCACCCAAAGATAACGCGGCCGAGGCGTCCTCTGAACAAACCGACGACCCGTCGGACAACGACGTTGAAATGAAGGAATGGGCCGAGGACCAGAAAGCCGAAGCCGAGGCAGCATCAAACGACGAAGACGACGACGACAACGAGGATCATGACGGCGACAGGGAAACCAACGCGAACGGTGACATCGAGTCGGTCGCGCAGGAAGACGAGCAGGAAGAAATCCGCCCGCGTCGCAAGCCAAGACCCCGGCGCTACAAGATACAGGAAGTCATCAAGGTCCGTCAGATCCTGCTGATCCAGGTCGTCAAGGAAGAACGCGGCAACAAGGGTGCGGCGCTGACGACCTATTTGTCGCTTGCCGGACGTTACTGCGTCTTGATGCCCAACACCGCGCGTGGCGGCGGCATCTCGCGCAAGATCACCAACGCCGCGGACCGCAAGAAACTCAAGGAAATTGCGGGTGACTTCGAGGTCATGGACGGCGCGGGTCTGATCATCCGCACCGCCGGTGCGAAATGCACCAAGGCCGAGATCAAGCGCGACTATGATTATTTGCTACGCCAGTGGGAACAGGTGCGCGATCTGACGCTGAAATCGATCGCGCCGGCGCCGATTTACGAGGAAGGCAGCCTGATCAAGCGCTCGATCCGCGATCTTTACAACCGCGAGATCGACGAAGTGCTGATCGAGGGTGACGCGGGCTACCGTGTGGCCAAAGACTACATGAAAATGCTCATGCCGAGCCACGCCAAGAACGTAAAGCAATATTCCGATCCCCTGCCGCTGTTCGCGCGGTTCCAAGTGGAAACCTATCTGGGCGGCATGTTCAATCCGACCGTGCAGCTCAAATCCGGTGGCTACATCGTCATCGGAGTGACCGAAGCTCTGGTGGCGATCGACGTCAACTCCGGGCGGGCCACCAAGGAAGGCTCGATCGAGGATACCGCCGTCAAGACCAATCTGGAAGCCGCCGCCGAAGTCGCGCGGCAATTGCGGCTGCGCGACCTTGCGGGTCTGATCGTGATCGACTTTATCGACATGGAAGAGCGCCGGAACAATTCCGCCGTTGAAAAAACCATCAAGGACAAACTGAAATCCGATCGCGCACGCATTCAGGTGGGGCGGATTTCCGGGTTTGGCCTGATGGAGATGTCGCGCCAACGCCTGCGCCCGGGCATGATCGAGGCAACGACCGCCCCCTGCCCGCATTGCCACGGAACCGGCTTGACCCGGTCTGACGACAATCTGGCGCTGGCCATTCTGCGCGAACTGGAGGAAGAGGGCGTGCGCCGTCGCGCGCGTGAGGTGCTGGTCAGCGCGCCGGTTGCCATCGCGAACTATATGCTGAACCAGAAACGTGATCACATCGCGATGATCGAAGGCCGCTATGGGTTATCGATCCGGGTCGAGGCCGATCCCTCGCTGATCAGTCCCGATTATTCGATCGAAAGGTTCAAGACCGCCCTGCGCAATGTGCCCGAAGTCGCCGCCGAAGTGGTGTCGATCGAAAGCTCGCAGATCGAACTGTCGCCCGAGGAGCCCCCCGAACCCGAAGCGGCAGACGATGAGGCCCCGAAAAAGAAACGCCGTCGTCGCCGTCGCCGTGGCGGACGATCAAAATCGACCGCGGATCAGGCAAATGGAGGGGAAAACGGATCCGAAAGCACGGAACAGCCAGCCCCTGACGCGAACGCCGAACCCACCACCGCCGCCGCTGAACCGCAAGAGGTTTCCGAAAAGCCGAAACCACGAAAACGAACGACCAAACGCGCCGCCGCCAAGGCGGAGGCCGAGGCGGACCCGGCCGAAAGCGCGCTAGAATCGGATGCCGACGCATCCGCTGAAATCGCTGAAGCGCCCGCCAAACCCAAGGCCAAGCCCCGTCGACGGACAAAAAAGGCCGAAGAAACGTCGGGCGAAGTATCGCCCCCTGCCGACACGGCCGACTCCGCCACGGCAGAGCCGGTCGCGGAACTTGCACCAATAGCGGCGGAAGCGCCGAAGCCTGAAAAAACGCAGCGCAAGAGCCGCAAGACACCGGCGAAAGAACCGGTGCTGGAGACCGTCCAGGGCGACCCTCAGCCGGAATCCACCGCCCCGGCCAAACCCAAACGGCGCGGATGGTGGTCGCGCGGCTGAGCGCCTTGCCGGCGTCGACCTGCGTGCCTCAGCCCTTTGGACCGGTCATGTACTTTTTCAGACGCGCAAGGCCTTCCGTGATGTCCTGGCTGGAGCGTGCATAGGAAAACCGCAGGCTTTGCCGCCCGCGCACGGGGTCGAAATCCAACCCCGGGGTCACGCTGACCCCGGCGTTTTTCAGGATATCAGACGCCAGTTCACTGCTGTCGTCGGTGATGTCCGAGACGTCGGCATAGACATAAAACGCCCCGTCCGGCGGTGCGATCTTTTCAAATCCCGCCGCGCGAAGACCGTCGAGCATTTGCGCGCGGTTCTTTCGGTAAACCTCCAGATTGGCGTCGAGTTCGTCCGTGCAGTCCATCGCGGCACAGGCGGCGACCTGACTGGGATGCGGGGCGCAGATGAACAGGTTCTGGGCCAGCCGCTCGACCTGCCGCACATGGCTTTCGGGCAGAACCATCCAGCCAATCCGCCAGCCGGTCATCGAAAAATACTTGGAAAAGGAATTGATGACGATGACGTCATCGCTGATCTCAAGCGCGGAAACAGCGGGCTTGTCGTATTGGATGCCATGGTAGATTTCGTCGGAAATGAAGGCCATGCCCCGTGCGGCACAGGTCTTAATCAGCGCCGACAGCGCGGGCCTGTCCAGCATCGTCCCCGTCGGATTGGCGGGCGAGGCGACCAGCAGACCGGCCAGATCGGGCAGGGCGTCGAGTTCGGCAACACTGGGCTGAAACCGGTTTTCGGCACGCGTGGGGATCCCCACCGGCGCCAGGTTCAGGGCCTTCAGGATGTTGCGGTAACTGGGATAACCGGGTTCGCCGATCGCCACCCGGTCACCTTCGTCAAAGACGGTCAGGAACGCCAGTTGAAACGCAGCCGATGACCCCGCCGTCACCACGATCCGGCCCATATCGACATCGATATTGTACCAGTCGCGGTAAAGCCGCGAAATCCGCGCGCGCAAATCAAACCGCCCAAGGGCGACGGTATAGCCCAAAGGATCCGCCTTCATTGCGGCGCTCAGCGCTGCGCGGGCGCCTGAGGGTGCCGGAGTGCCGGGCTGCCCGACCTCCATGTGAATGACCGAACGGCCCCTGGCCTCTTCACGGGCGGCGGCCTCCATCACGTCCATCACAATGAAAGGATCAACATCACCACGGGTTGATATTCGCATGAAATTATTCCTAAACTTGCCGGGTTTTGGGCATTTGTTTCAGGGAGTTGGGAAAAGGTCAATGGGAACGGGTTTCACGATCGCACGTGCGGTTGCGCTGCGGATTGCGTCGGCTGCGCTGATCTTGTTGCTGGCAATATCGGCGACACGACCGGCAAACGCACAGGCGCTGATCCGCGATGCCGAGATCGAGCATACGTTGAAACTGATCGCCCTTCCGTTGCTGAAATCCGCAGGGGTCAGCCCCGGTTCGATCGAGATCCTTGTTGTTGATGACGGTTCGCTCAACGCGTTCGTGGTGAACAGCCACGCGATTTTCATTCACGCCGGCATGATCGCGCGGATGCGCACAATCGAAATGCTGCAAGCCGTGATGGCGCACGAACTGGCGCACATTACCAGCGGTCATATCATGCGCCGCTCGCTCAACCAGCAAAACGCGCAGTCGGCGATGGGCATCGGCATCCTTCTTGGGCTGGCCACGGGCGTTTTAAGCGGGAACGGCGAGGCGGCCTCGGGCATTGCGCTTGGCACCGCGGGCAGTGCCGTTCGTAATTTTCTGGCCCATTCGCGTGCCGAGGAGACGACTGCGGACAAGATCGGCGCGCGCTATATGGCGCGTGCAGGCATTGATCCCGCCGCCGCCGCTGACGTTCTGGAAATCTTTCGCGGGCAGGAGGCGCTTTCGGCCGGTCGGCGCGATCCTTATGCGCGCTCGCACCCGCTCAGCCGGGACCGCATCCGATCACTCAAGGCCGAGATTGCCGTGTTTGAAGGGTTGAAAACCCGTTCTGACAAGTCCCTGGAATACTGGCACGCAAGGATGAAAGCGAAATTCCGGGGGTTTCGCGGCAATCCGGCTTATGTCCTGCGACACGTCAAGGCATCGGACAAGTCCGAGGCCGCCGCCCTCACACGGGCCATCGCTTTTCACCGTCAGGGCAACACCAAAAAGGCGATTGCGGCGATGAACGTTTTGCTCAAGGCTCGACCGAAAGACGCCTATTATCACGAACTCAACGGTCAGATCCTGCTCGAAGGGCGCCAGACCGGCGCCGCCGTCCGATCCTATCGGACAGCGGCCGATCTCAGCAGAAACGCGCCGCTTGTACTGGCGGGGTACGGGCGCGCGTTGTTGTCGCTCAAAACCAAGGCGGGTGACAGAAAAGCGCTGGAAATACTGCGCCGGGCAAGGCAAAAGGATGCGCGCGACGCACGCATGCTGCGCGATCTGGCCGTGGCGTGGGCAAAATCGGGGAACAACGGCATGGCCAGCCTTGTGACCGCTGAACGGTACGCTCTGTTGGGGCGGTTCCAGGATGCGCTGACTAACGCGCAAAGGGCCGAAGGTCTGTTGCCGCGCGGTTCGTCCGGCTGGTTGCGGGCCGGGGATATTATCGCGGGGTCCAAATCCGCAAAGAAACGATAGGAAACAAAGACCATGCGCCCAATCATTGCAAGCCTGCTGACCGCCGCCGCTTTGCTCGTGGCATTCACGCTTTATCAAGGCGAGGCGACCAGCCCGCCGACCCCGGCCGCTTCGTCGGGAACCGCCGGCACCACCGATTTGACCGCCCTGAGTGTCGACGAAAAGGCAGCCTTCCGCAGCGAGGTGCGCGCCTATCTTCTGGAAAGCCCCGAAGTTCTGATGGAAGCCATTCAGGTGCTCGAAGCGCGCCAGCAGCAGCAACAGGCGCAGGATGCGCTGAGCATGGTCGCCGACAATTCACAGGCGATTTTCAACGATGGCTATAGCTGGATTGGCGGAAACCCCGATGGCGATGTCACGCTGGTCGAGTTTCAGGACTACCGCTGTACCTATTGTCGGCGCGCCCACGCCGAAATCCGCGCGCTGGTCGAAAATGACGGAAACATCCGCCTGATCGTCAAGGAATTCCCAATTCTGGGGGAACAATCGCTGTTGTCCTCGCGGCTGGCGATTGCCACGCTGCGCATTGCCGGACCCGAGGCCTATGTCACGCTTGCCGACTTTCTGATCACGTTCAACGGCAATCTTACGGAAAAGACAATGACCGCCATCCTTGAAAAACAAGGGCTGGAGGCAGCGCCCATTGTCGCCTACATGGACGATGCGGCCGTTGCGGCGCAGATTGGCAGCGTGCATGACCTGGCAGGCAAGCTTCAGATTTCGGGCACGCCCACGTTCGTTCTGGGTCAGGAAATCCTGCGCGGGTACGTGCCACAGGCCACCATGCTTGAAATGGTCAAAGGTGTTCGCGCAGACAACGGTTAAGGCGGTAATTGCCCCAAAAGGGGCCGAAAAAACCAACGAGGTTCTTTTCTCGCGGCGTTTTTGGGTATAGTGAAGATCAACACGGGTCGACCGGCGCGAAAGGATTTGCGCGGGCCAAAACCATCGAGGGTTCCATGG
>CAYXNM010000116.1:0-8066 GCA_964466385.1 uncultured Rhodobacter sp.
CGCGCTGTTTTTCACCATTTGCACAAGGGCTGTGACGGGAGCGAACGGGCATCTTCGGAAACGATAACCCGGCGAGTCCCGAGGCAAATCGCTAGGGGACGGCACGACATGGTGCCACGTCCCCGAAACGGACTGTCCCTCTGTGCAGGAGCCGGCGGCTTGGGCCCGGGTCAAATGCTTATCGCGGCAGCGTGCTGGCCAAGCGCGCAAGGGTTTTGATCGCGTCCCATTGGCGATTGGCAACCAGGTCACGGGGTGCAACCCAACTGCCGCCGACGCAAACGACATTGGGCAGGCTCAGATAATCCTCGGCGTTTTTGGCGCTCACACCCCCGGTCGGGCAAAAGCTGACACGACCCAACGGACCCGACAATGCGGCGAGCGCGGGCGCCCCACCGGCGGCAGCGGCGGGGAAGAACTTTTGCATGTCATACCCCCGCGCCCGCAGGCGCATGATTTCAGATGCGGTCGCAGCACCGGGCAACAGGGGCAGGCTTTCCGCTTCGCAGGCATCAAGCAGATCGTCCGTCGCACCGGGCGAAACGCCGAAACGGGCCCCGGCAAGGCGCGCTTTGGCAACGTCACCGGGTGTGAGCAACGTCCCTGCCCCGACGATGCCGCCGGGAACTTTCGCCATCTCCGAAATCGCCTCCAACGCCGCTTCGGTCCTGAGCGTGACCTCAAGCACCCGCAACCCCCCGGCGACAAGCGCGCGCGCCAATGGCGCCGCCAGGGCCGCATCCTCAACCACAAGAACCGGGATGACGGGCGCCAGCGAACATATCCGCCGTGTTTCGATGCTGGCGGGGTTTGTTTGGGTCGTCATTGTCCGCCCCCTCCCAATGCACAGGCTCCCGCCTCTGCGGACGTGACGTTTTCGCGGAAGCGCGTGAACATTTCGCGCCCGAACCCGGCGGCCGAGCCGGAAAGGTCGGCTGTGACAGGGTCGCGCTCAAGGACGTCATCGTTCTGAATGTCCAGACGGCCGGCAATTGCGTCGACCCGCAGGATATCGCCATCACGCAAGCGCGCGAGCGCACCGCCCTCCAGTGCTTCGGGTGTGACGTGAATGGCCGAGGGCACCTTGCCCGACGCCCCCGACATGCGCCCGTCGGTGACCAGCGCGACACGAAGACCCCGCGCCTGAAGAGCCGACAAAACCGGCGTCAGGCCGTGAAGTTCCGGCATCCCGTTCGCGCGCGGCCCCTGAAACCGGACGACGATGACGGTATCGGATTGAAAGAGGTCGGCCTCAAAAGCCTCTTTCACGGCCTCCTGACTGGAAAAGACGCGGGCCGGTGCGGTCACGCATTGGTGCTTGGGGGCAACGGCGGAAACCTTCATGACCGCGCTTCCGAGCGAGCCTTTCAGGCGTTTCAGCCCTCCGCTTTTCTGAAAGGGCGTTTTCACGGTCCCGAGAATGCGCGCATTGTGACTGCTGCGTGCAGCATCTTCCCAGATCAGCGTGCCGTCTTTCAGTCTCGGGTCGCGCGTGTAATGCGACAGCCCCTTGCCGGCAACGGTTTTCGTGTCCGGATGCAGCAATCCGGCGTCAAGCAGTTCTCCGATCAGATACCCCGTGCCGCCCGCGGCGTGAAAATGGTTCACATCGGCAAGACCGTTTGGATAAACCCGCGCAATCAGCGGGGTCGCTTCGGAAATGGCGGAAAAATCTTCCATTTCCAGCAAAATACCGCCAGCGCGGGCCATGGCGACAAGGTGGATAAGCAGGTTGGTCGAGCCGCCGGTGGCGTTCAGCCCGACGATCCCGTTGACAAAGGCACGTTCATCGAGAATGTCGCAAACGGGCAGATAATCCCCCGCAAGCGCCGAGAGTTCCAACGCGCGGCGCGCGCCACGATTGGTCAGGGCATCCTTCAGGGCCGTATCGGGCGGCACGAAACTTGATCCCGGCAGATGAAGCCCCATGAATTCCATCAGCATCTGGTTGGTGTTGGCGGTGCCATAAAACGTGCAGGTTCCCGGCCCGTGATAGGCGGCCATTTCGGCTGCCATCAAGGCATCGCGGCCAATCTCGCCACTGGCAAACCGCTGCCGGATCATCGCTTTCTCGTCGTTTGGCAAACCGCTCGTCATCGGTCCGGCGGGCAGGAACACCGCGGGCAGGTGACCGAACGCCTGCGCTGCCATGACCAGACCCGGCACGATCTTGTCGCAAACGCCCATGAAAACAACCGCATCAAACGTGTTGTGCGAAAGGGCAACGCCCGCCGCCATGGCAATGACATCGCGCGAGAATAGGCTGATCTCCATCCCTGGCTGACCCTGGGTGACTCCATCGCACATCGCCGGGACCCCTCCCGCGAATTGTGCGGTCGCACCGGCCTGGCGCGCCGCCTTGCGGATCAGATCCGGGTAACGCTCAAACGGCTGGTGCGCGCTCAGCATGTCGTTATAGGCCGAAACCATCCCCAGATTGGGCAGCTTGCCCGCTGCCAGCGCCGCCTGATCGACCCCGGCGCCTGCAAAGGCGTGTGCCTGTCCGCTACAGGACAGATGACTGCGCGCCGGGCCCTTTTCCTGCGCCGCTGCCATGCGCGCCAGATAGACACGGCGCGTTTCAGCACTTCGCGCGATGATCCGGTCCGTGATACGGCTGATCGTTTCGTCAAGTTTCATGGCTGTGATGCCTTTTCGCAATAATGGATCGTGACGCCCTGCGGTGCGTTCAGGATCACCCGGATGGGGGCTGTTTCGGCGGGACCGGGTTCTTCGGCGGCGTGAAATGCGCCAAGCTTGTCGCGGCCTGCGATCAGAACATGGAGATGCTGCGCTGAAAGCAACGCCGCCACCGTCAGCGTCAGACGGCTGTCCGCCGCGTCGGGCGGTTGAATTGGCAAAACCATGTCATCACCATTGGGGTCCAGAGCGCGCGCCAACCCCCTGGCCCCGGGAAACAGGCTGGCTGTGTGCATATCCGCGCCCATTCCCAGAACACAAACGGAAACCGGCAACGCGGCGCGCACGGTGTCATTTGTCGCTGCCAGGCCCTCCTGGGTCAAAGGCCGACCTTCAAACAAAGCGATCCGTTGCGCCGAAGCCGCCGGACCGATGCCAAGAGTCCTGTCGATCAACCCGGCGTTGGAGCGCGGGCTGGTCAGGGGAACCAACCGTTCATCACTGGGCAGAACGCCGGTTTTATTCCACGGGATCAAAGCCCCTGACAAGGCCTTCAGGAACGCACCCGGCGTGCTGCCGCCCGGAACCACCAGCGTTGCCCGACCGTTCGCCCTGATGGCCGCGTCAAGCTGACCCGCCACGATCGCGGCCAGACTTTCGGCCATACGGTCGCTGTCCTTGTATTCGACCAGCAAGGTCATCAGGTGGCAATTCCGCGCCAGCGCCGATGGTCGCGATGCATGAGCATCAGGGCGTCTTCCGGCCCCGAACTGCCCGCCTCATACGCAGCCGGTTTCTGACCCGAGCTTTCCCAACTGGCGATGACCGGATCGGCCCAGGACCAGGCGGCCTCGACCTCGTCTCCGCGCATGAACAGGGTCTGATCGCCCCGGATCACATCCATCACAAGGCGCTCATAGGCATCCGGCGTCCGCATCTTGTCGCCGAGCGCCTCGGCAAAGCTCATGTCCAGCGGGACTTCGGTCAGGCGCATGCCACCGGGCCCCGGCTCCTTGATGGTCATCCTCAGCGTAATCCCCTCGTCGGGTTGAAGCGTGATGATCAGGGCATTTCCCTGCAATTGTTCCATGTCCGAAAAAATCGCGTGCGGCGGATCGCGGAATACCACGGCAATCTCGGATAACCGCCGCCGGAGCATCTTTCCCGTTCGCAGATAAAAGGGTGTGCCCGCCCAACGCCAGTTGGCAACCGCGACCTTCAGTGCAATGAAACTTTCGGTGCGGCTGTCGGGAATTCCCGTTTCCTCGGCATAACCGGGGGTGGTCTTTCCGGCAATAAACTGACCGCGCACGATATCCTTTGAGCCGACCGGATCAAGCGCGCGCAATACTTTCAGCTTTTCGTCCCGGACGGCATCAGGTTCAAACCGCGCCGGAGGCTCCATCGCCGTCAGACACAAAAGTTGCAGCAGATGGTTTTGCACCATATCGCGCATTGCGCCCGCCGCGTCATAATACGCGCCCCGCCCCAGAATACCCAGATCCTCGGCCACGGTGATCTGGACATGATCCACGTGGCGGCTGTTCCAGAGCGGTTCAAACAGCGCATTGGCAAACCGCAGCGCCATGAGGTTCTGAACGGTCTCCTTGCCCAGATAATGGTCGATACGGTAAATCTGGTGCTCTTCGAAACAGTGGCGCAAGGCGTCATTGAGCGTGCGCGCCGAGGCCAGATCGCGACCGAACGGTTTTTCAACGACGATTCGGCTGTCGCGCCTGACCAGACGCGCTTGCCCGAGGTTTTTCGCTATGGGCGCAAAGAGCGAGGGGCCGACGGACAGGTAAAACGCCCGGATGACGTCCTGTCGCAGCAGCTTTTCAAGACCGCTCCAACCCGTGTCCCCCAAGGCATCGACGCAGTGATAGGTGATGCATTTCAAAAACGCGTCCAGTTGTCTGTGGTCCGGTGCGTCCCTTTCGAGCGCGGCGATGATCGCGCCCTTGGTGGCGGTGCGAAACCTGTCCGTTCCCATGTCGCTGCGACCACTGGCGATGATGTGGCTGCCCGGCGGCATCTGGCCGATCACAAAGCGATGAAACAGCCCCGGCAGGATTTTGCGTTGCGCGAGGTCCCCGGTCGCCCCGAACAGCACGAGATCAAACACCTCCACGGGGATAACGCGTTGCCCGAATGCGGGCCCGGTTGTTGGCCCGGGTGTTGAATGGCCGGATTGGGCGTGATCCTTGTTCATGGTTGCTCCCCATGGCGACTTATGTTAGCGCTAACAATCACAGTGTTGCGAATTGTTCAAGCCCCCAATAACCTGTTTTGGCCCCGAATGCCCGAGAGAAAGACCTTGAGAGATGTCGCACGCCTTGCCGGCGTGAGCGAGATGACCGCATCGCGTGCGCTGCGCGACAAGGGGGCCGTCAGTCCCGCGACACGGGACCGTATCGCCACAATCGCTGCCGAGTTGGGCTATGTGCCCAATCGTATCGCGGGCGCGCTGGCGTCGCGGACGTCCAATCTGGTCGGCGTGATCGTGCCCTCGCTTGGGAATTTTGTCTTTCCCGAGGTTTTGTCAGGTCTCACATCGGCGCTCGGGACAAGCCGCTTGCAGCCGGTCATCGGTGTTTCGGGCTATGACCAGGCAACCGAAGAAAGCGTGATCCGGGAAATGCTGTCCTGGCGTCCGGCCGGTCTGGTGATCGCGGGACTGGAACATGCAAAAAGCGCGCGTGAACTGCTGGTGAATGCACCCATACCGGTTGTCGAGATCATGGACACCGACGGAAATGCGATCGATTATTGCGTCGGCATTTCCCATCTCGGGGCCGGCGGCGCAATGGCGCGCGCCTTTGTTGAGCGCGGATATCGCCGGATTGCCTATATCGGGACGCGTGTTCCTGCGGATCATCGCGCGCAGAAACGCCTCAGGGGGTTTCGCCAGGCCCTTGCAAATGCCGGGCAACGTGTTGCCTGTGAACGATTTTATAACGGAACCTCGACGATCGCCAAGGGGCGTGAACTGTCCGCCGGACTGCTCGCCGATCACCCGGACACCGACGCGATATACTATTCAAGCGACGTTCTTGCGGTTGGCGGGTTGATGCATTGTCTGAGCGCGGGGGTGTCCGTTCCCGGTCAACTGGCGCTCGCGGGGTTCAACGATCTGGAACTGCTCAACGGGTTGCCCCTGCGCATCGCGACCACGAATTCTTTCCGGTTTGAGACCGGGCAGGCGGCGGCCAAGGCTATCCTGAACATGGCGGACGGCGGCGGTGAAACCATCGTCAAAACACTCACGTTCCAACCCGGCGTCGATCCGGGTCAGACCATATAGGCCGCGATCCGGGGCCTTTGACCGGCTGGGCGCCACCCCCCGGTCATCGACACGAAACGTAGGGTCTGCGAATTTTTCAACGACGGCGACACCGTGACGCATGCACACATTTGCGGGGTTCGCATTCGGTTCGGCTCGCGGCAGGCGTCGAATTTCGAACCGATAAACGGGCAGTGGATCGCCGGAAATGCGCCTGCCAAGCGCGATTGCGCGGATTGTTTCACGGGCCCAGGGCGTTACCCTATAAACGTTGCCCCGCCAGTTCGCATCATTGACGTCCTTTGCACCCCGGATTGCCTGCAATCCGGCTCAAACCCTTGGGCACCGCCCGTTCGGGTCTGAAAGCGACGTTGAGTTTGCCCCCCCGCACGGCCCTGCGCCTGCCCGTGGGGTGGCGTGCGCAACGCCGGTTCGTGGCACTTTATCCCGGCAAAGCCCGAACGAACTCAACGGAATGCGCGACATCCGCGAATGCGCCAGCCCGCCGGGACGGGCAGACGCAGGGCCGGGGCGCTTTCAGCACCTGTTAACCGACCCGGTGCAAACTCAAACTCGCCTTCGGGCCCCGACATGCAATTCGGAGGGTCAATCAGCCGCACCTTGGGCTCCGCCCGTTCGGGATCAGGCGCGAACCTCGCGTTTTCCCTGATTTCAGTGATACCTACTTTGAAACCACGATACGTGGGCGCAGACTGATCTTTTTCACGCTCTTTTTTCCTGCTAAAGCTCGTCCCTGCCGAGCGCCCGCCGGACTGTCTTGTGTCATCAACGGAGAAACCCAATGAAGCCCGTCGTCAGTGGTTTCTTTGACGAAAAAACAAACACGATCAGTTACGTGGTCACGGACCCTTCGAGCGCGAATTGCGCGATCATCGATTCGGTTCTGGATTTCGACTTTTCTTCCGGCTCGACCAGTACGGATTGCGCTGACGATCTGATCGCGTTCATCCGCCGCGAAAACCTGAAGGTTCAGTGGATCCTGGAAACCCACGTTCACGCGGATCACCTGAGCGCGGCCCCCTATCTGCAGGACAAGCTGGGAGGCAAGATCGCGATTGGCGAGCAGATTACCACCGTTCAGGAAACCTTTGGCAAGATATTCAACGAGGGGACTGCGTTTCAGCGCGACGGCTCGCAATTCGACCGGCTGCTGACCGACAATGACACGCTGCACATCGGGCAGATGCGGTGCGATGTTCTGCATACGCCGGGGCACACGCCGGCCTGCATGACCTACCTCATCGAAGACTGCGCCTTTGTCGGAGACACGCTCTTCATGCCGGATTTCGGTACCGCGCGGGCGGACTTTCCCGGCGGATCGGCCGAAGTGCTGTTTGACAGCATTCAACGTATTCTCGCGCTGCCCGAAGACACCCGCATTTTCGTCGGCCATGATTACCGCGCGCCGGGGCGCGACGACTTTGCGTGGGAAACAACGGTCAGAGAAGAAAAGGCCTCCAACGTTCACGTCGGTGGTGGGGCCGGAAAAACTGATTTCGTGAAAACACGGACGACACGGGACGAACAGCTTTCGGCACCACGCCTGATCCTGCCGTCATTGCAAGTCAACATGCGCGCTGGCAACATGCCAGAGCCGGAAAGCGACGGGAAATCCTATCTCAAGGTTCCTCTGAACGCGCTGAACAGGAAAGAGCAGGAATGAACTTCAAGACACTCACCGACCAATACAGTGTCGGCGGACAGATAACGACAGAAGACGCAACGGCACTCGCCAAGGCGGGGTTCCGCGCGGTGATCTGCAATCGGCCGGACAGCGAAGTGGACGCGCACCAAACCTCGGCAAGGATTGAGCAGGCCGTTCGCGCTCAGGGGATGGCGTTTTTCTTCAACCCGGTTTCCCATCAGGGACTGACGATGGAGAACCTGACAGCTCATCAAAACGCGCTGGACGCCGCCCAGGGTCCGGTTTTTGCCTATTGCCGCTCAGGTCAACGTTCGGCTGTGTGCTGGTCGTTTGCACAGGCCGGGCGACTTGAGGTCGACGAAATCCTCAACGCCACGGCCCGCGCCGGGTTCCGGCTTGACGGAATGCGCGATCAGATCGAGGCACTGGCGAATTCAAGCGTCCGGTAACGTTCATCCACATGCGCGACATGCGGCG
>CAYXNM010000117.1:0-8020 GCA_964466385.1 uncultured Rhodobacter sp.
CAGAGAGTGTCCGAAACTCTGTGAAAAAGTAAACGACCAGTGCTCTCATTGTTATACTACCGCGCTGACCCTAAACTGTCCTACTGTCCGCAGCGAGGTTTAATCCGACTAAGGCTTTCTGTCAGCTTCGTACTCCAGCAGCAACGTTAGGAGACTAATATGTACAATACCTGATTGTAGTATCGAAACGAGCTTTAGGTTCGGTCCGTATAGAACAAGCTCCACACTTCCGTCTGCCATCTCAACCCACTCCCCGTTTTCAAAATGGGGGGGGAGTGACTCTAAATCAAACAAGGTGATTTTACCACAATTGAATTGCGAAACTTGATATCGTTCCGAGAGTTTAGCGAACATTTCAGTCCCAGATAAATCATCTGCAACGTATTCTAGAGCCACCAATACCCAACCAATTTTGGGTAGTGTGCGTAATAATTCATCGGTTGTTGCACCTTTCTCGCAGGCTTCTACGTGCCCAGTTCCAGCAAAGATCAGACTAGAACAAAATATTATTAGCAAACGCAATCTTCGATAAAGGCCCACTAGTATCTCCCGCCTGAGTAACCGCGCAGACCCAAATCGCCGGTAACGATAAAGCCTGGACGGGTGTGATTAAGATCAACAGATGATGGTTTTCCCATGGTCCCATTATAAGCTTGGGTTGGGTGGGAGTGAAGAAAAGCTGCCGATGTCTCCCCTGGAAAAAACGCCCCGCCTTTCATTGCCACCCCTGTAACTGTTCCAATTTGTATAGGCGCTGATCTCCAACTATCTTTTTCTGAGTTGTAAAACATAACTACGCTAGCTTCTTTCATAAGGTTAAACAAACCCCGATTTCGGTTCGAAGCCTCCAGCACTAACCTGGCAGTGTACTCAAGAAAGTCCCTGTTTTTTCCCAAGAGCTTGCTTAGAATTGGATCCGAATTAACAAATTCTGGGTTTACCAAGAAAAACGATGAGTTCTTAAAATCTGGGGAGCTAATTGTTCCGTGTGAACCGCCTCCGGAAGCATATTCTCCTCCCAGCATGCCATTTCTGAAGTTTATCCAATCCACAGGTGTCATACCTGTGGAAGAGGCGCAACCGCAAGTGATTTCACCATATCCGGGATCACCAGGATTTATTTGGCCGACGTATTCACCTCCAGAATAAACTGCGGCATTTCCCCCTGGATCGGTCAAATTCACCGGATCATTTCCAGAGTAAGCATACCTATTCGTCCCAACCCCCGCCTGGGTCACTTCAAACCAGTCTGGCTGTATGAACCGCCCAAGTTCAGGGTCGTAGTAGCGCGCGTTGAGGTACTGCAAGCCTGCGTCCTCGTCATAGCGCTCGCCGATGAATCCCTTGGTCTCGGTAGTAAGCGCAGGGTCAACGTTATAATCCATCGTTTCGCCGAACGGTAGATAGATGGTGCGTTTGGCGCGAAGTCCTGCAGCGTCAGTGATTACGCGTACAGAATTCAACTGATCGCGGTGCAAATAGGTATCGATCTGTTCGGTGATACTTAGAGCATCTTCCAGTTCGACGCCCGGACAACGGACGGTGCCATGCGTACGCTGCAAGACTTGACACCCACACGGGATTCTGGCCGGCGCATGTCAGGCTTGTTCTGGGTGAACAGCCCCTCAACACGGGCCCCGACACCAACCCTATTGAACAACCGCGTCTTCCCACGCACCCAGAAACTTTTGGCGTTTAAGCTTGTCCAGAAACACGAGCAAGCCAGGGCCAAGTCTGATTGGTTTATAGCGCGTGTCAGGGGTCAATGCGCCGGATTGGATTTCGGGGAACGGGTAATATTCGCTCCCACTGTCGCCCCAGGCGGCGCGAATAAGGTGGTCGACAAAACGCCGCGCTGTCGCGCTGTGCGGCGCATTTCCGGGAATGACGACGGAACGAAGCATGAGGGTCGTGAAATCCTTGGGGTCGATAATGGTGATCTTGTCGCTGAGGTCCGTGCGGGCACGCGCATAACTTCCAAGGACATTATAGGCGACGGCGATCTTGCCGCTTGCGACATCTTCGATCATCTGGGACGAGCAACAATAAAGGCGCGCATCAAGCGCCCCCATCACTTCGGACAGGCGCCAGTAGACTTCGGATGTGCGGGCGTCTTGCGTGGCGAACAGATAGCCAAGGCCGCTGGTTCTGACGTCATATGTCCCGACGCGTCGCCGGAAACGGTCGGGATGGGCGCGCAACAGCGCGATCAGGTCCTGCCGTGTGTGCGGCAGCGGCAACCCGGTGAAAGCGGACGGGGATATCACGATTGCCGCGGGTTCCTGGGTGAAAGAAAAGACACTGTCGCGCCATTTCCCCCAGTCCGGCAACAAGGCCGTCGCGGCAGAGCGGTGTTTTTGCGTCAGCCCGTCATTGGCAAGCTTCGTTTGCAAATCCATCGCCGAGGATATGGCAATGTCAAACGCCGCCCCCTCGTTGGAAATCGCTTTCATCAACTCGGTGCTGCTGGCGGTGACATAGCGGATCGAGACGGTGGGATTATAAGTCTGAAACGCCTCTAAAAGCGGTGTGAACAGATCCGTATCGGCCGTCGAGATGACATTAAGCGTCACATCCGAAGGCGTGGCCACAAACAGCTTTTCGGACTCGATTTCAAAGCCCAAGGGGGCCGTTGCGGCCCTCAGCCAGATCAGAGCGGCAAGAATAGCGTGACGCATGCGCCGGTTCCTTTTGTTCGGTTTTCAAGGTGCAAACGCCCGCCATGGGCGATCAAAACTTCGTTTGCAATCGTCAGACCCAGCCCCGAGCCGACCGTTTTTCCCACATTTGACCCCCGCACAAAACGCCCGGTCAGCGCGTCCTCAGCGTCGGCAGGTAGTCCCGCCCCCTGATCCAGAACCCGGATTTCGACCTGGCTTTCCGAGGGCAGGATATCAATCGTAATGCTGGTTTCCGCGGGGGAATATTTGATGGCATTTTCCAGAACATTCTGAATGGCATTCTGGATCAGGATGACATCGCCCGAAACGCGAATGGCCACATCTGACGGGGCGGCAAGCGTGATATCCTTCAGTTCCGCCACTGGACGCAGGCGGTTGACGATGTCTTTGACCAGCGCTGCGACCTCGAATTTTTCGCGCTCCAGATGATCGGTGCGGAATGTAACCATCGCATGATCCAGCAACTGCCCCGCCGCGCGCGAGCTTTCGTCGATCGCGCGGATGATCTCTTTCAAGGCGGCGCGGTTTTGTGGGTTTTCCGCACGACGCAGCGCGACCTCGGCCTGCGTTCGCACGGTTGCCAGCGGCGTGCGCACGCGATGCGCGGCCTCGGCGATGAAATCTTCGGACCGCCCGAGCGAGACGCGAAGCCGCGCGATAAACTCGTTGAGCGAGGACACCAAAGGCGCCATTTCGCGCGGCACGGGTGACGCGACCGGTCGCAGGTCCTTTGGCCCCCGCCGCTCGACCGCGTCCGTCAGTTTCTTGAGCGGCCTGACGCTGGATTGCGCGGCCAGGATGGCCAGAACGGCTGCGATGATGAAAAACCCGATCCCGAATATGGCGGATATTCTGGATATCCGCGCCAGTGTCACGGCCTGACCATTTCGGGTCTGGGCGACGGTGCCTGTGATCTCGACGGGTCGGTTATCAACCGACAGCCGCCGCGTGGCCGAGACCATTCGGACCATCAACCGCTTGTAGGTGCCGGTCTGAAAGCCAAATTCACCGTCGGTGCCGGGTATGGGCGCAAGCGGCAAATCTTCGTACCCCGTCAGAATCTCGCCGTCGGCCCGGATCTGATAAAAAACGCTGTCCTCGCTGACATTGCCCAGCATCGAAAGGGCCGCATAAGGGATATCGACCAGCACCGCACCGTCCTGCACGGAAACCGAATCTAGAATAGAGGCAAGGGACGCTGCCAGAATATTATCCTGGCTTTCCTCGGCCACCTGGCGCGCGAAACTTTGCACCAGCAAGAACAGGATCGCCGCCAAAACAGCGACGCTGCCCACAAGCTGCACCATCAGGCGGCGGCGCAGCGAGCCGCTTGTTTTGATCGTGGCGCTCATCTTTCCGACAGCCGATAGCCCAAACCGCGCACGGTCGTAATTTCCACGCCGGACGCGGCCAGATGTTTACGCAGACGTCCCACATAAACCTCGATCGCGTTTTCCGAGACGTCCTCGTCATAGGAAAACAGCCGGTCAACCAGGTGCGATTTCGAAAAGAGGACACCAGGGGCCGACAAGAAAACCTCCAGCAATCGCAATTCCCGGTTTCGCAGCGTTACCTCGGTTTCCCCGACCACCAGTGTTCCTGCAAGGGCATCAAAAGACAGGTTTCCCATGCGCCGGACATTTTGCGTTGACCCTGCGCGGCGGCGCAAAACGGCACGACAGCGGGCCTCAAACTCGGAATAATCGAAAGGTTTGGTAATATAGTCGTCCGCCCCCATGTCCAGAACACGCACCCGATCCGAGACTTCGGACCGCGCCGTCAGAACGATGACGGGGGTTTCCAGCTTTTCGTGGCGCTGATGTTTCAGAAAGTCACGCCCATCCCCGTCGGGTAACATGATGTCCAGTAAAATAAGGTCATATCCCGTTGTTGCGATGAAATCCTCGGCCGTTGTGACGTCTGGCGCCAGATCGACGACGTGCCCCTCCAGTTGCATCCGGTCCTGAATGGCGTGGGCCAGTTTGTCGTTGTCCTCGACCAGAAGAAATCTCATCAAACGGGTCCGATTTTGCGATTTTGGCGGTGACAGGTCGGTGTCAGGTTGCCGTGATTCTCTTAGTCATGGGCGGAAAACACCGCATCTGTCAAACTGGGAGGATACCATGACATCATTCAAAATGACCCGGCGGGTCGTGCTGGCGGCGGCTTTTGGCGCGCTGTCTATAGGCGCGCCGTCCTTTGCCGCCGATCAGGTGGTCGACAGCATTCACTTTCTCATCCCCGGCGGGGCTGGCGGCGGCTGGGACGGCACCGCGCGCGGTACGGGCGAGGCATTGACCAAGGCCGGGCTGGTCGGGTCTGCCTCATACGAGAACATGTCAGGCGGCGGCGGCGGCAAGGCCATCGGTTTTCTAATCGAAAACGCGGCCAGCCAGTCAGGAACGCTGATGGTCAACTCGACCCCGATCGTCATACGCTCGCTGACCGGTGTGTTCCCGTATAATTTCAGCGATCTGACGCTGGTGTCCGGCACGATCGGCGACTATGCGGCCTTTGTTGTGAACAAGGATAGTCCGATCAACTCGATGGCGGACCTTGTCGCAGCGTACGAGGCAAATCCCGGCAAAACCGCCATCGGTGGGGGTTCGGTCCCCGGCGGGATGGATCACCTTGTGGCCGCAATGGTGATGAAAGCCGCGGGTGAGGATCCGACGGCGGTCAAATACATCCCCTATGACGCGGGCGGAAAAGCCATGGCGGCCCTTCTTTCGGGCGAGATTTCGGCCCTTTCGACCGGATTTTCCGAAGCTGTCGATCTGGCCAACGCGGGCGAGGTCAAGATTATCGGTGTCACGTCCGATGACCGTGTGCCCGCCTATGCGGACGCCAAAACCATGAAGGAGCAAGGCATCGACGCTGCGTTCGTCAACTGGCGCGGGTTTTTTGCCGCTCCCGGTCTGGCTGCGGACAAGCTGGCGGCCTATCAGGACGCGCTGGCAAAGATGTATGACACCCCGGAATGGGAAGCCGTGCGGGCGCGCAATGGCTGGGTCAACATCCATAACTCGGGCGACGATTTCCGTTCCTTTCTTGAAAACCAGGAAAAGGTTATTGGCGATCTGATGCGCGAGCTTGGGTTTCTTTGAACCACCCTGACACTGGGCGCATCCCGCAAAAGGGGTGCGCCTTTTTGTTTCTGAAATGCGCAAAGCGGCGGAGGGTGAAATGGCACTGGATCGATGGATCGCACTGGTCATCCTGATGATGGCACTGGCCTATGGCTATGTCGCGTTTTTCACGATGGACGCAACCTTGCCGCCGTTCATGCAACGCAACCCGGTTTGGCCCTCGACCTTTCCGAAGATGTTAAGCGTGCTTGCAATCGCAACCGCCCTTGCCATCGTTCTGGGATACGAGAAAAGCGCGGGCGTCCCAAAAGCAGGTGAGATCGATTACCACCGTCTTGGCCAGTATAAGATCGGGCAGGCCGTCGTCTTGCTGGCGCTGATGGTGGCTTATGCGTTGTTGCTGCGCCCGGCGGGTTTCTTGATTTCGACAACCGGATTTCTGGTCATCGGTGCGGTCACGCTGGGGGAAAGACGTCTGGTCGTCCTTGTGCTGATCGCGGTTATCGCGACGGGCGTTATCTGGTTTCTGGTCCAGCAGGTGCTGGGCATTTACCTGCGTCCTTTGCCATTTGTTTTCGGATAGGGGGCAGGAATGTTCGAAGGTATTCTTATAGGCCTGACAACGGCGTTTTCCGTCACCAATATCCTGATGGTGGTTGGCGGGTGTCTGATTGGCACGTTCATCGGCATGTTGCCGGGCCTTGGACCCATGTCGATCATTGCGATCATGATCCCGATTGCGATCACCATCGGCGACCCCTCGGCCGCGCTGATCCTGTTGGCAGGCGTTTACTATGGCGCGATTTTCGGAGGGTCCACCTCGTCTATCCTGATCAACGCACCGGGTGTCGCCTCGACCGTCGCGACCAGTTTTGACGGATACCCGCTGGCGCGGGCAGGAAAGGCGGGAAAGGCGCTGACAGTGGCGGCAATTTCGTCTTTTGCAGGCGGGACGATCGGCGCGGTCTTGTTGATGATCTTCGCGCCCATTCTGGCTACGGTCGCCTTGTTGTTCCATTCGGCGGAATATTTTGCGCTTATGGTCGTCGGGCTGTCGGCGATTGCGGCCTTTGCGGGAACCGGGCATGTCGCCAAGGCGGTCCTGATGACAGTTTCAGGCCTGATCCTGGCGACCGTCGGGGAAGGCGCGCTGTTCAATCTGCCGCGTTTTACCATGGGGATCATGGATTTGCAGTCGGGCTTTAGTTTCATCACGCTGGCCATGGCGATGTTTGCGCTGCCCGAGGCGCTTTACCTGGTGCTTGATCCCGCGCGGTCCAACACCCAAAGCGGCGGCGGAGAGATCAAGGATTTGCGCATTACCCGCGCCGAGGCCCGCCAGATCGCCCCCGTCATTGGCCGCCAGTCCATCCAAGGTTTTCTGATTGGCGTTTTGCCGGGCGCCGGGGCGACCATCGCGTCGTTCCTGGGCTACGCGGTTGAGCGCAACATCGCCACCAAGGACGAGCAGGCGGAGTTTGGCAAAGGCTCGCTCAAAGGGCTGGCCGCACCGGAATCCGCCAACAACGCCGCGTGTACGGGGTCGTTCGTGCCGCTTCTGACGCTGGGTATTCCCGGCTCGGGCACGACGGCGATCCTGTTGGGGGCGCTGATTGCCCTTAATGTCTCGCCTGGACCGCGTCTGATGGTCGATCAGCCACAGATATTCTGGGCGGTCATCATCTCGATGTATCTGGGGAACGTTATCCTGTTGATCCTGAACCTGCCCCTGATCCCCTACATCGCCAAGGTGCTGGCCGTGCCCCGTACCTACCTGATTCCGTTCATCCTGTTTTTTACCCTGATGGGCGCCTATATCGGGCAAAACAACGCGACCGAGCTTTTGATGCTGGTGGGCTTTGGCATCGCCGCTACTATCCTGCGATTTGCCGATTACCCGCTGGCGCCATTGCTGATTGGGTTTATCCTCGGCTCGATGCTGGAGGATAATTTTTCCCGCTCAATGCAGCTCTATGACGGGATCGGTTTCATCGTGGCGCGGCCCATGACGATGGGATTGCTGGGGCTTGCGGTGTTTCTGGTCGTGCTCCCCAGCTATCGGGCCCGGCGCGCGCGCCTGCGCAATCGCGGCATTGCGGACGGGGATTGACCGATTTTGGTCAAACGCGCTGCGATGATCCCGCTTCATAGCACCTTTTGCCCAAACAAGACCGCCTGCGCTTTCTTGGTGTTCTCAGCGCCGTTTGCCTCGTCAACATTTGCGGGTCAGGGAGAGGTTTGAACTTTACC
>CAYXNM010000118.1:0-7977 GCA_964466385.1 uncultured Rhodobacter sp.
CCTCGACCATGTCCTGCATCTCGGCAATCGACACGATCAGCCGTTCGCGGGTTTCTGCGTCATCAACCATCTCGGCGCGCACTCTCAGCGCGGTCAATGGTGAGCGCAGATCGTGCCCGAGGGCGGCCAGCAGATGCGTGCGGTCGGCGATGAATTTCGTCAGCCGTTGCTGCATGGTGTTGAAGGCGGTCGTCAGGTGCCGCAGCTCGTCGGGGCCCGAGGGCGGGATTTCAGCGACGTCGCCACCGCGGCCCAATTGTTCGGCCGCTGCCGACAGCGCCCGCAGCGGCCCGGTCAACCGTCCCAGAACAAACCACAGGGCCAGCGCGATCAGACCCGCCGACACCGCGAAGGTGGCGGTTTCGGTCCTTGCCCATTGATAAGGCGGATGATGGAACCGTGTGTCAACATTCAGCCAGTCGCCATGCTTCAGGTGGATCGAGATCTGCATCTCGACCGATGCCACCGCCATGTCGGTCATGCTTTGATGCATGCGGTCCATTGACCCTGACATGCCCGCCATCGGAGGCATGAGATCGCGGATCCGGTGCAGATCGACCCGCACGTCGCGCGGCTCTCCGCCAATCAGCGCGCGGATCCGACCGGCCACCGCATTGCCGACATCGTGGCCGGTGTCAGGGCTGGTGTGATCGGTCGCCGGGTCGGGACCGACGCTGAAACGGACCAGCGGCGAACCGGCGGCCTGCACGATTGCCGGGCGCAGGTCCGGCGGCGCATCATTCAGCAGGAGGGCGACATTGGCGGCCCGACCGACGACTTCCTGGGACAGCGCCGCCTGTACCGCCAGCCCGCGTTCGTCGACAAAGAGCCACAGGCTCAGCCCTTGCGCGATGGCCAGCGCCGACAGGGTGACCAGCAGCAGGCGCGCCCGCAAGGTCCGGGGCAGCAGAGCGCTCATTTCCGGCGCTCCACATCCGCTGACAGAGCGTAGCCGCCGCCGCGAACGGTGGTGATGATCGCCGGTTTCGAGGGGTCGGCCTCGATCTTGCGGCGCAGGCGGCTGACCTGATTGTCGATGCTGCGATCAAAAACATGCGCCTCGCGCCCCGAGGTCAGGTCCAGCAGTTGATCGCGGCTGAGAACGAAGCGCGGGCGCTCCAGAAACACGGTCAGCAGCTTGAATTCCGCACTCGTCAGGTGTTCCAGATGCCCGTCGTCACGGGTCAGGGTCCGCCTGTCGGTATCAAGCGTCCAGCCGGCAAAACCGATCACGTAACCGCCCAGCGTGCCCGCAGACGGTTCGGGTCGCCCGGACCGGCGTAGGATCGCCTTGATCCGCGCCAGCAACTCGCGCGGGTTGAACGGCTTGGCGAGATAGTCATCGGCCCCGACCTCCAGCCCGACGATGCGATCGGTTTCCTCGCCCAGCGCGGTCAGCAATAGGATCGGCACCGCTCCGTCGCCGCTGAGCCTGCGACAAACCGAAAGCCCATCCTCGCCCGGCATCATGACATCAAGCACGATCAGATCATACCGCCCGTTGGCCAGCATCCGGTCCATTTCCGGGGCGTCCTTGGCCACACTTGCGCGAAAGCCGTTCTTTTCCAGGTACCGGCTGACAGCATCGCGAATCTCGCGGTGGTCATCGACGATCAGGATGTGGGGCGGCAGGGTCATACCCCTTGATAGCGATTGCCGCACAGGGGGGCGACGGAAAATTGTCGCAGAACGTAACAGGGCTGTCCCCTGATACAAACCGATACAAAACGGCCCCCTCGGCGGGATTGTTCCGCGACAGGTGCACGCCATATCGGTTTCAGATGAAACGGCAAACATGAGGTGCTGAAATGGAACGGAAAACAAAAATAACCCTGGCTGTGGTCGCGGCGGTTGCCTTGGGTGGCGCGGTTGCAATCCCGGTATTGGCGCACGGAACCGGCAACGGGATGTGGCGCCAGATGTCAGGCGAAAGCCATATGCAAGGTGGCGACATGATGCAGGGTGCGGGCGAAATGGGTAACCACGCGGGGATGATGCAAATGATGATGCAGATGCACGGAAACGAGGGCGGCATGATGGACGCGCAGTTCTCGGCTTTTGACGCTGACGGCGACGGCACCGTGACACCCGAGGAACTGAGCGCCGGGTTGCAAGACAGGCTCAAGCAATATGATGCCGATGGCAACGGAACATTGTCGCTGGACGAGTACGCCAGCCTTTTCGCCGACGAATCCCGCCCCCGCATGGTCGACCGTTTCCAGGCCTTTGACGAGGATGGCAACGGTCAGGTCACCGCGGACGAATTCCAAAAACCAGCCGAGCGGTTCCAGCATATGCAGGATGCATTCCATGGTACCAAGTCAGAAACCAATGGCGGCATGATGGATGAAGGCTGACCCCGCGAAAGGGGCCGGCACGCGTCCGGTCCCTAAACCACTTTGATGGGAGAACACGGACATGATGGGAAGCGAAACAATGGGATACGGCATGATGGGCGGCCTTGGCGGCGGCGTGATGATGCTCCTGATCCTGGTCACCCTCGGCCTCGCGATCGCGGCGCTGATCAAATATCTCAGAAAATGAAGAGGCGTTACACATGGGCTACACGATAGACAGGCTGATCACCGGGTGCGATATGGACACGGTCGATGCGCGAACACGCAAGGCGCTTGCGGACAAGGGGTTTGGCGTTCTGACTGAAATCGACGTCAAAGCCACGCTCAAGAAAAAGATCGGGGCCGAGGTTGATCCCTATCGCATCCTCGGCGCGTGCAATCCGACCATGGCGCATCAGGCAATGGGACTGGAGCCAAAGGTCGGGGCCATGCTGCCCTGCAACGTGGTTTTACGCGCCGTTGAAGGCGGGGTCGAGGTCAGCGCCATCAACCCGGCTGCGTCAATGGCGGCGATTGACAACGATGCGCTCAAAAGCGTTGCTGGCGAAGTGCGCGCACTGCTGGAAGAGGTCGTTCGCGCGGTGTGATGCGGTGCGAGCAGGCAGGGTCGGCAACGGTCCGTCGGCGGGAATTGATGCAAATCCGAAAGGAAAAATGTGATGCGGTCAAAAGGTATGGCCAAGCTGGGTTTTTATGCCTTGTTCTCGCTCTTGAGCGCATTCGCCGTATCAATGACCGCGTCAGGTTCCGCGGCCCAAACCGGGCCGAGCGACGGCATTCCGGCCATCAATGGGCTAACCGTCGATCCGGCGTCCGACGGGGCAGAGGCGCGCGCACTTCTGCTGGCAACGCAATATGGTTTGTTGCGGGCTTCGCCTGATGGAATGTCTACCGTTGTGGGCAATCTTCAGGCGACCGTCATCGGTTTGGCGGCGGTCCCCGGCGTGCCAGACGGCCTGATCGCCAGCGGTTTTGACAAGGACAAACAACCGACCGGCGTTTTGAAATCCATCGACGGGGGCAAAAGCTGGAAACAGGTTAGCGACCGCAAGCTGGCTTTGACGGGCTTTGCGTTTGCAAATGATGCAAAACGTCTGGTTGCCATTGGGAAAACCGTAGAGACCAGCGCGGATGGCGGCAAGACCTGGCGGGTTTTGGACTCGGCACCCGCGCAGGTTTTTTCCGTTGCATTGGCGTCGGACGACAGAAACACCCTTTTTGCCGCGACGATGGGCGGATTGATGCAAAGCGAAGATAACGGCCAGAGCTGGAAAAAGGCCTATGAAAGTGACCAACCGGCAACCCTTGTCGCGTCTCTGGGCGATGGTCGTTTGGTTGCGTTCATTTATGGTGTGGGGTTGATTGAAAGAAACACGACGACCCCTGGATGGCACGTTCTGGCCGATGGTTTTCAGGATCGTTACCTGCTCAATCTGGTTGCTGATCCGTCAAATCCGGATATCCTTTTTGCCACCGCCGACACGGCCGCGATCCTGACCAGCCGCGATGGGGGCAAGTCGTGGATCAGTTACGAGGGCAGCGACAAACGCACGCCCACGCGCGTCGCGGCGGGCAAGACCCTGTTTCAGGACAACTGTCAGGTCTGCCATGGCGTCAAGGGCATTGGCGAAGACCCCGCGAACCCCGGCGCAAAGGACGAATTCGGCTTCAAGGCCCCGGCGCTCAACAACGATGCGCACGCCTGGCACCATTCCGACGCAAACCTGAGCGCGACCATCCACAAAGGCTCGCCGCGCAACGAGCGCATGATCGCCTGGCAGGAGGTGCTGTCGGATGACGAGATCGACAGCATCCTCGTTTACCTGAAAAGCCTCTGGAACCTGCGCAGCATCGCCTGTCAGGGCGGGCGGCACATGACCTGCATGGGGAATTGAGGGCTGGGGTCAGGATCCATTAATCCGGCGCGCGGCAATGGTCGGATTTTCCCTTTTGTGAGCGCGCGAACAGGGTGCTGAGTGCCCTCACAAATCCGTGATCACGTAATCGCTTGACCTTCCCCTGCTGGAAGGATGCAAAAGCAACCCCGGGCGACGGTTTGTCGCCTGACTTGATTCTCAGAAAGTGATCGATGGCGCGAAAAGATACCGCAACCGACCGCCGGCAAATGTTGCTGGGTGGCGTTGGACTGTCGGCTTCGCCACGGGCAGCCCTGGCTGTGACGCGCACCGAAAGCACGTTGTCCGAACCGGCACGCTGCAACATTTCGTCCTTTTCTTCACACAAAGGTCAGGATTGTTTCGACACCGTCAGGCACGGTGCGATCCTTGCGGATACACGGTCGCGTTTTCTGATGTTCCGGTCCGAAGGCGAAAAGACAACCCGCGTCTACCCCACGTCCGTTCCCCTGACCGAAGAACTGACCCGACGCGGGCGCAAATCACCAAACGGCTGCACCGGCCTTTATAACAATCAAATCGCACTATTATGGAAGAAACATGACCAGACTTCAGATATTGGCAATCGTGGCGTTCCTGATCGTCGGAGCGGCGGCGGCCTACTTTAATTCCGTGCCTTCCTCGACCCGTCCGACGCATGTCAGCACCCCCCCGGACATGTCGGGCCTTCAGCCGGGCGATCCGATCGTGTCGGTTATCCTGCCGGAAAATCTCAGCGAAAAAGCGGTCATGGGCAAGCGGGCCTTTGATGCGGTTTGCGCGGCCTGTCACGGTGAAAACACCGCCGGTGTCATGGGGGCCGGCCCGACATTCGTCAGCCGCATTTATGAAACCACCCACCACGGAGACGCGTCATTCCTGAGCGCGGCTGCCAATGGCGTGACGGCCCATCACTGGCCGTTCGGCAACATGCCGCCTCAAAAAGGCCTGACCAAGAACGATCTGGGCAATATCGTTGCTTACGTGCGCGAAATACAGCGCGCCAACGGCATCAACTAATACCGTGCACCTGCAATCTGAACCAGTTGTCCGGCAAAACGGCGACACCTGACACGCGCACGATCCCTTCAAACGATTGTGATTGTGCCGAGCGCGGCCAACGCTGTATTGGTACACCATGAAGCAAGTCTTGGCCTTGACGAGCGTTTTACTCTTTGCGGTTGTCTTTTTGCATCCGGCGGCGGCTTTTGAAGGCCGGGCTTCGGGTGCGCCTGCCGTTGAGGGCCACTCTTCCCTGCTTGCCGATCACCCGACCCGGAAATGCGAGGGCCGGACGACCTGCCTGTCGCATGACGGGCATTCCTGCACCGATTGCGCCGTTCTGCCGGGGGCCGGTACCCGTTCGCGCGGAATGCAAGACATGCTGTCACAATTGCATGGGCAGCGTTTTGCCGGAAATATCTTGCCGGAATACATCAAGAAACCTCCGCGTCTGTGATTTCCGCTGCGCTTCCTGGCGCTCCAGTCCCGGTTTTCAGAGAGTAACGGAAGGTTCTCCCATGCAAGGAATTCGATTAATGAAAGAAAAGTACCCGCCGAACGCGGTCGTTCAAACCGGTTATCTTCGCGATGACCCAAAGCGCCGTTTGCTGAACTGGCTGCTGGCGTTCACCTTGGGGATTGCCGCGCTTGTCAGCGCGCTTCCGGCACATGCCGAAAGTGTCGCGTTCAAGCAGGCGGTCGCGCAGGCGGCGGCAAAAAGCAAGGTTCTCAGCGCTTTTTACAAGGCCCGCGACTACGAACCGATCTGGACGGGAAACCGCGATGGTCAGCGCCGCCGGGCGTTCCTCGAAGCGTTGAAGCTGGCGCCATCCCACGGGCTGCCCTACGGCCGGTATGACGCGTCCAGATTGCGCAAGGATCTGTCCGGCTTCAAATCCGCCAAGGCCCGCGGCGCCCTTGAAGTGCAGACATCTGCCAGATTTCTGCAATACGCGCGCGACATCCAGACCGGCATTCTGGAGCCCCGGCGCATCGACAAGAACATGACCCTTCGCCCGCCAAGACGCGACCCGTTGAAATTGCTGACCAGTTTTGCGGCCAGTTCGCCGTCGGGATTTCTGAAAAAGCTGGTACCGCAGACCTCCGAATACGCGGGGCTTCTGAAAGAAAAGCGACGCATTGAAAAGATCGTCGCGCGCGGAGGCTGGGGGGCGAAAGTGAGCGCCAAAAAGCTGAAGCCGGGCGACAAGGGTGCTGCGGTTGTTTCGTTGAGGAAACGGCTGACGAAACTTGGCTACCGGGGTGTCGGCGTGTCACCGGCTTATGACAACGCGCTCCAGATCACCGTGGCGCGGTTTCAGAAAGACTATGGGCTGATCCCCGATGGGGTTGCGGGCGGTGCGACGCTGGCAGCCGTGAACACGTCTGCCGCGACGCGCCTGATGCAGGTTGTGATCGGGTTGGAGCGTCTGCGCTGGCTGAACAAACCCCTGGGAAAACGCCACATACTGGTGAACGAGGCTGCCTTCATGGCAAGCGTCATCGACAACGGTCGCGCGACGCTCACGACGCGGGTGGTTGTCGGACAACGCGGGCGCTGGCGCACGCCGGAGTTTGAAAAGAAGATGACGCATCTGGTCATCAACCCGTCGTGGTACGTCCCGGCCTCGATTGCCGGAATAGAGTATTTGCCACTGCTTAAAAAAAGTTCGGACGCCCTGACCCGTCAGGACCTGGTGATGACGGACGCGGACGGAAAGGTCGTCAACCCGTCGAACATCGATTTTACGGGCTACACCAAGGACGATTTTCCCTACAGCCTGCGCCAGCCGCCATCGGGTGCCAATGCGCTTGGCAAGGTCAAGTTCATGTTTCCGAACCGGCACGCGATCTATCTGCATGACACCCCTTCCAAGGGATTGTTCGGTCGCGATATCCGCGCTTACAGCCATGGGTGCGTGCGTGTCATGAAACCCGATGAACTGGCCTATACCCTGCTGTCCAAACAATCCGCCAACCCCAAGGCGCTGTTTGACGGTCTGGTTGCCACCGGCGAGGAGGCGACGGTCACCTTGAGGGAACCGGTGCCGATTTATCTGGTTTACCGCACAGCATGGGTCGACACAGCCGGGCGCCCCCAATACCGCGCAGACAGTTACGGGGTTGACGGCAAGGTATTCAAGGCACTCAAGAAAGCGGGTGTGCGACTGGGCGCGGCCAAAAGCTGAAACCCGACCTTGAAACGGCCAAGGCGTCGGGGAGGAGAGTTGCCCCGGCGCGCCGGGCCTGATGCTTGCGGCCAGAGCCCTGACCAGTTGACGCCGCGGCTCCGACCTTGTGTCCGGGCGCGGAATAGGGGTCGTTGCCGCCATTACGGGTGATCGTTTCGGTTGCTCGGCACGCCACGCCGAAAGAGCGTCCTTTCGGCGCCGCACCCCCCGATTCAAAAGATTGGTTCAACGGCCCGACTGACCCTCTCAATTGTGTGTGGGCAGGGTCGCTTCCGGCCAACGTTGACGTTTGCCCCGGTTCGATCCAACCCCGCACGGCCCAGCGCCTGCCCGTGGGGTGGCGCGCGCAACGCCGGTTCGGGGCACTTAATCCCCGCAAAGTCCGAACGAACTCAATCGGATGCGCGCCATCGGCGCAAGCGCCGGGGCGCTGTCAGCGCCTTTCAACCGGCCCGGGGCAAATCTCGACGTCCCCTTTCAGGCCAACTCCGGTCTTTTTCACCCACATGAAAAGGGTCAACGAAAATGGCC
>CAYXNM010000119.1:0-7862 GCA_964466385.1 uncultured Rhodobacter sp.
CGATTGAGTTCGTTCGGACTTTGCTGGGATAAAGTGCCCCGAACCGGCGTTGCGCACGCCACCCCACGGGCAGGCGCAGGGCCGTGCGGGAAGGATTGAACCGGGGCAAATCTCAACCTCCCCTTCAGACCAGAATCGGCCCAGCCCACGCGCAAAAGGGAGGGTCCGTCAGTCTGGCCGTTGGTTTTAGCCCGCGGACTGTTCCGGCGCGGCCGCGTTGGGCAGGATAAGCAGATCGCGACGCGGAAACGGAATGTCGATCCCCTCGGCCTTGAGCGCATCCCACAGGGCCAGATAGACGTTCCCGCGCACATTGGTCAGCCCCTTGGTCGGATCCCTGATCCAGAAACGCAGGATGAAATCGATCGAGCTGTCCCCGAACCCGGTCACGTGACAGACCGGAGCCGGATACGGAATCACCCGATCCACCTGTAGTGGCGCCAGCGAACACACCTTTTTGACGCGGTGGGGATCGCTGTCGTAGCTTACGCCAAAGGTGATATCCAGCCGCACCAGATCGCTGGAATGCGACCAGTTTACAACGCGGTTGGTGATGAGATCCTCGTTCGGGATCAGAAACTCGGTCCCGTTACGGGTCAGGACGGACACATACCGCGCGCCCAGTGAACTGATCCAGCCGAATGTATCGTCCAGTGAAATGACATCGCCGGGCTTGATGGATTTGTCGAGAAGCAGGATCACGCCGGATACAAGGTTCGACGCCACTTTCTGCAAACCGAACCCCAGCCCCAGACCAATCGCACCGGAAAGGACGGTCAGGCTGGTCATATCAAAACCAATGGTCTGCAGGCCGATCATCAGGGCCGCACCGTAGACGAACAACTGGAGTGCCTTGATCGACAGAACCTGCATCGAAGGCGAAATGTCGTCGATCTTTTCAATGCGCGACGCGGTTGCTGCGGCGATCATCTTGGCCCCTGCAAACAACGCGACCACAACCGCGATTGCCTTGAGAATGACCAGAAGCGAAATATGAAAACTGCCGATGTCCAGCGCGATACCGTCAAGCAGGTTTGCGGTTTCGTCGGAAAACCCAAGGATGCTGATCGTGATGAACGTCCATGCCGACCAGCGCAGGACCCGCCGGAACGACCTGTTTCGCATCATGCGCGTGATGATCGATATCAAAAGCCAGGCCGCTGCCAGTTGCGCCGCCAGTCCGATCAGGTAGCTGCGCGACGGCCACGTGATATCGCGCATGACGACGACCAAAGCCCATGCAACAACGACGAAAACCAGCGAGCGGATCCGTTGATTGACCAGCAGCAACAACCGTAACTGCCACTTTGGCCGCCCTTCCAGCGAATGCATCCAGTTGTTCATGCGGGGAGAAACGAACAGCGAAACGACTTGCCCGATGGCAAGACATCCCAACAAGAGCGCAAGCTGATAAAGCCTCCAGGGTTGGACCAGCCCAATTCCGAAATTCCTGAACTGCTTGAGGATGACCTGAATCTGGTCCATCGTTTCCGGGGTCAGCGTGTCTTCCAAATGTGCCTCCACTTCGGGGCATACTGACACACTTGCGCGCGTCTCGCCACAGTGTCCGGTGTCGGTGTGACAGTCGGTGCAGACAATGGCGCGACATCTTGCCCTTGCCGGAAATCGGCGCTACATCGCTGCGGATGTCAACAGGCGAAAAGCCTCGAACTTGTTAGGGAAGACACATGGCCGCGCCGAAAACGCTTTATGACAAAATCTGGGATGCGCATGTGGCGCACCAGGACGCCGACGGAACGTGCCTGCTCTATATCGACCGTCATCTGGTGCACGAGGTGACCAGCCCTCAGGCATTCGAGGGGCTGCGTAATTCGGAGCGCAAGGTGCGCGCGCCGGGCAAGACGATCGCCGTGCCTGACCATAATGTCCCAACAACGCTGGATCGTGAAAAGGGCATTGAAAACGAAGAAAGCCGCATTCAGGTCGAGGCGCTCGATCGGAACGCACGGGATTTCGGCATCGTTTATTATCCGGTTGACGACGTTCGCCAAGGTATCGTTCACATTGTTGGCCCCGAACAGGGCTGGACCTTGCCCGGTATGACCGTGGTGTGCGGCGACAGCCATACCGCAACGCACGGCGCATTCGGCGCGCTGGCCCACGGGATCGGAACCAGCGAGGTTGAGCATGTTCTGGCCACGCAAACGCTGATCCAGAAGAAATCGAAAAACATGAAGGTCGAGATTACCGGAAAGCTTGCCCCCGGCGTCACCGCCAAGGACATCACGCTTTCGGTCATCGGGGCCACCGGGACCGCAGGCGGAACCGGCTATGTCATCGAATATTGCGGCGAGGCCATTCGTAACCTGTCCATGGAGGGCCGGATGACGGTCTGCAACATGGCCATCGAAGGCGGTGCTCGCGCGGGCCTGATCGCGCCGGATGAAACCACGTTTGACTACGTTATGGGCCGCCCGCATGCGCCAAAAGGGGCGGCGTGGGAAGCGGCGGTCACCTATTGGAAAACGCTCTTCAGCGATGAGGGCGCGCAGTTTGACAAGGTTCTGACCCTTAAGGCCGAGGATATCGCCCCGGTCGTGACCTGGGGCACCTCGCCCGAGGATGTCCTGCCGATCACCGCAACCGTCCCGTCGCCCGCAGATTTTGAAGGCGGCAAGGTCGAGGCGGTTCAACGCTCGCTCGATTATATGGGCCTGAGTGCGGGGCAAAAGCTGTCGGAGGTGGCAATTGACACGGTCTTTATCGGGTCCTGCACCAACGGGCGGATCGAGGATTTGCGCGCGGTTGCGGAAATCCTGAAGGGGCGGCGCGTCAAAGAGGGTATGCGGGCGATGATCGTTCCCGGCTCGGGCCTTGTGCGCGCGCAGGCTGAAGAAGAAGGGCTGGACAAGATTTTTCTGGAGGCCGGATTTGAATGGCGTCTGGCTGGGTGCTCGATGTGTCTGGCGATGAACCCCGATCAATTGCAGCCCGGCGAACGATGCGCCTCAACCAGCAACCGGAATTTTGAAGGGCGTCAGGGACGCGGCGGGCGCACCCATCTTGTCAGCCCCCAAATGGCCGCCGCCGCCGCCGTGACCGGGCGACTGACTGATGTAAGGGAGATGAACTGATGGATAAGTTCGACAAACTGTCTGGTGTGGCCGCGCCCATGCCGCTTGTGAATATCGACACCGACATGATCATTCCCAAGCAGTTTCTGAAAACGATCAAACGCTCGGGCCTTGGCAAGAACCTGTTCGACGAAATGCGGTTTGATGGCGAGGGGAAAGAGATTCCCGATTTCGTGCTGAACAAACCTGCCTACAGAAATGCCGAGATTATCGTTGCGGGCGAGAATTTCGGCTGCGGTTCCTCACGCGAACATGCGCCTTGGGCCTTGCTCGATTTTGGCATTCGGTGCGTTGTCTCGACCAGTTTTGCCGATATTTTCTACAACAACTGCTTCAAAAACGGGATTCTGCCGATTGCGCTGCCAAAGGAGCAGGTCGATCAATTGATGGAAGACGCCGAGCGCGGCCAGAACGCCCGGATTACGGTTGATTTGGAGAATCAGACAATTTCAGCTTCGGATGGCACGGCGTTTGCGTTTGAAATCGACCCTTTCAAAAAGCACTGCCTTCTGAACGGTCTGGACGATATCGGCCTGACGATGGAGAAATCCGGTTCGATTGACGATTTCGAGGCCCGCTATCGGGCACAAACCCCCTGGTCCTGATTCATTTGCGCTTGCCTGATGCAATTTGGAAACACTTTGTTTCCGATCCTGCCAAAAAAACCTTGTGACTCTTCAAGGGGTTGACGGAATCTGCCCAATCAAGGCAAGATTAAGGCGAAAATGAGGCATCCTTGCGACGCAAGGAAACAGGATGGAACAGGGAGCGGCAAAGTACCTCTCCCGGCCAGGTTGGGGATTTGGAAGCAGTGATTTCACGGCTAATCGGCGCGTTATTCAGGGCGATCTTGGTCGCGCTGTTGATTGCTGTGCCATCGTTGGTACTACCAAATGTCAGCCGCGACGGGCGCGACATCTCGATGGTGTTCGCGCTGGTGGGCGCGGCCTTGACGCTGTTTGAGTACGGGTCTTCGCACCCGGGTATGGTCGAATTCAGGTTTGCCCCGCCTTTCAACCGCATCCGCTTTGTGTCGCTCTTTGTGACCGTGTTGCTGCTTGCTATGCTCTTTCGAGGCAATGTCGGCGGCAACGAGGTGGCCGATAAAGTGCGCGAAATCGGAGGCGTTATTGGCGCTGCGATGGATTTTCCGTTCAGCCCGGTACGCAACCTGACCGAGCTTCTGACCAACGGAGGCGTGACGCGGAACACCGAAATCGTGCAGTCGGCAGCCGGGATCGCCTATGTCGTGTCGCTGTTGTCGCTGGGGGTGTTTGCGGTCATCATGCGTCTGGTGGCCTGGCCCATCGGGAACAGGTCGTTCAACGTCTGGGTCAACCTGCCGACTTTTGACCCCGCATCGGGCTTTGATGTCGAAGAAAGACTGCTGCGGGATTCGCGCGTTAACATTATCTTTGGATTTACCCTGCCATTTCTGGTGCCACTGGTCGCACAGGTGTCGTCGGCTTATTACGACTTCACGTCACTTGGCAGCAGCCAGACCCTGATCTGGATGATGGCGGTATGGGCCTTTTTACCTGCAAGTCTGTTTATGCGCGGAATCGCGATGGCCAAGATCGCCGGCCTGATTCGCAGGAAGCGAGACAAGCTGCACGCCCCGCGCGTGGCGGCGTTTTCGCCGGTCTGATTCTTTTCCTGCTGACGACCGGGGCCGCTTGTGCCGATATCCGGATTGCGACCTACAACGTCTCGATGGGCAGGCGGGGGCCGGGGTTGCTGTTGCGGGATCTTGAAAAGGGGGACGATCCGCAGATCGCGGTCGTGCAGGCGGTCATACGGCAGGTTTCGCCCGATATTCTATTGCTGACAAGTTTCGATTTTGATTATGGAAACCGTGCCCTGAACCTGATTGCGGACCAGATCGGCGCGCGTGGGGCCGGCTATCCCTACCGCTTCAGCCTGCCACCCAATTCAGGGTTGCCAAGCGGGCTGGATCTTGACGGCGACGGTCGGCTGGGCGGGCCCGGTGACAATCAGGGTTTTGGGTATTTCAGGGGTTCAAGGGGAATGGCCCTTTTATCGCGCTTTCCAATAGATACCAAAGGGGTCAGGGATTTCTCGGCACTGTTGTGGAAGGATCAGGCGGGGGCGCGACTTCCGCAACGATCCGGCGTTGCGTTTCCCTCAGCCGAGGCGCAAGCCGCGCAACGCCTGTCCTCCACGGGGCACTGGGATGTTCCGGTATCCCTTCCGGATGGCCGCCGGTTGCATCTGTTGGCCTCGCATCCGACGCCCCCGGTTTTTGATGGGCCAGAGGATCGAAACGGCCTGCGCAATCGCGCAGAGATCTTGTTTTGGAAAACCTACATCGCAGGGTTCGATCCAGATGTTGCGTTTGTCATTCTTGGCGATCTCAACGCCGACCCCGAAGATGGAGAGGGCGCGCACGATGCCATAAAATCTCTGCTGGGGGACCATCGCGTTCAGGACCCTAAACCGTCAAGCGACGGCGGGAAATCCGCCGCCCGGCGCCAAAAAGGGCCGAACCTTTATCACAAGACCGATCCCGCTCTTGATACCGTGGATTGGCACGAGGATCACACGCCGGGAAACCTGCGCGTCGACTATGTTCTGCCGTCATCCAACACGGAAATTACCGGCGCGGGTGTTTTTTGGCCCGCACCGGGGCAGCCGGACTTTGCGCTTGTCGGTTCAGATGGTCAACGTGGCTCGGACCACAGGCTGGTCTGGACGGATATCCGTTAAGATCGCCCATCTGCCAATTTGTCGCGTCCCCAAAAGGCGCCCGGCCGGCGCATTTCTGGCAGCCGGGTTGTCCGAAATCGTGCGTTAAGGCAACGGGCCCGTGTAATTGCCGCGAACGGGATAGTCATTCTCAAGCACGTAACTGATGCCACCCAGCAGACCGGACGTTGCCGCGCGAACAAACGGCATGGTCTGGACCGAGCCGAAATAAACCATGCCGCCGGGTCGGACCCAAAAGAGACCGGGTTCAGAGAAATAATCGGGTTCCGCAGTATTTTCGCGGCCCTGCGAAAGATACAAACCCCAATCGTCACGCGCGGCGGCGAGGCTCAGACCATAACCCATCTTCAGTTTTTCGGTCCCGGCCTTGGCGGCGGTCTGTTCGGTTTTTTCGCGCCCGTCGGCACTGATTGCGATCAGATCGACGCCCTTGTCGGCGAACTTTTCCACGTGGCGTTCAAGGTCGGTCAGCTGGCGCATGCAGATCGGACAGTGAAGGCCCCGGTAAAAGACCAGCACGGTGCCATTTTCCGCCGTACTGCCCGTCAGTGAAAATTCACCATGCGAAAGTGTGCTCAGCACCAGCTCCGGGGCTGGCGTTCCGGGTGTGGGCATATGATTGACTCCTCAAAAACGAAGACCACCCGGGCGCTTGACGCTCTGGCATGGCCGCGATAGGTCGCTGAGCATCAGATTAAGAGGAGCATACCCGATGTCAAACCCTTCCCTGTTGATGTTGCCCGGCGACGGCATCGGCCCAGAGGTCATGGACGAAGTCAAAAGGATCATCAACTGGTTCGGTGAAAAGCGTAATCTGGGGTTTGACGTGACCGAAGATCTGGTTGGCGGGTGTGCCTATGACGCGCACGGCACGCCGCTTTCTGACGACACCATGGCCAAAGCACAGACGGTTGACGCTGTTTTACTGGGTGCGGTCGGTGGGCCGAAATATGACGGTCTGGATTTCAGCCTGAAGCCCGAACGCGGATTGCTGCGGTTGCGCAAGGAAATGGATCTCTATTCGAACCTGCGCCCGGCGCAGTGTTTCGACGCGCTGGCCGATTTTTCCTCGCTAAAAAGTGAAGTCGTTTCGGGGCTCGACATGATGATCGTGCGCGAATTGACCAGCGGTATCTACTTTGGCGAGCCACGGGGAATCATCGACGACAACGAAGGCGGGCGGATCGGCGTCAACACGCAACGCTATACGACCGACGAAATCCGTCGCGTTGCGCGTTCGGCCTTTGAACTGGCGCGCAGGCGGTCAAACAAGGTCTGTTCGATGGAAAAGGCCAACGTGATGGAAAGCGGCATCCTGTGGCGGGAAGAGGTCATGTGGGTCCATGAAAACGAATTCCCCGATGTCGAGCTGAGCCACATGTACGCCGATGCGGGCCTGATGCAGATCGTGCGCTGGCCACGGCAATTCGACGTGATCGTGACCGACAACCTGTTCGGAGATCTGTTGTCCGATGCTGCCGCCATGCTGACCGGCAGCCTTGGCATGCTCCCGTCGGCCTCGCTTGGGGCGCCGATGGAAAACGGCCGCCCCAAGGCGCTTTATGAGCCGGTGCACGGCTCGGCCCCGGACATTGCCGGGCAGGGAAAGGCCAACCCCTGTGCCTCGATCCTCAGCTTTGCGATGGCGTTGCGGTACTCGTTTGATCAGGGCGATGAAGCCGACCGACTGGAGGCGGCGGTTGAAAAAGTCCTGGCCGATGGTGTGCGGACCGGTGATTTGATGCAGGCCGGCGGCGGCACACCCGCCAGCACGACCGAGATGGGTGACGCGGTTCTGGCGGCGCTGGACGAAAGTCTTTGAATACCGGCGTGCCGACATTATTGCAAAAGCTGAATACGGTCTTGGGGACAGGGCCGCGCGCTGTTGCCCGGCCCGTTCGCAAAACGCTGATATCATTCGTCGATCCCCAACCGCGACCGCACCCCTCTTGCCAAGTCAAACCCAAGGGTGTATCGCAACTTTTCACGGTCACGGAGTGTAGCTCAGCCTGGTAGAGCACTGCCTTCGGGAGGCAGGGG
>CAYXNM010000120.1:0-7800 GCA_964466385.1 uncultured Rhodobacter sp.
GCGGGGGCTGACATTTTTTGCAAAATGTCGGGACGCGTAAATCAGAGGTTCCCTAACAGGTGACTAGGGTCAGGTATAATGAGTCCTGACCCTAGGTTCGCGCGGATTGGGGGCCGGGCGTCCTGATCGTCATCAGAGCGCGCGTGACACAGGCTGAACTTGTGTTGTGCCTATTGATCTGAATCAATGTGAAGCCGTTCAAAAGGCATAACCGTGGCGGGAAAAGTTCCGAACGGATGGAGGGAAACGATGTCCGGTCAAGATGAGTTTATTTCAACCGGGTTCCCCATCATTTCGCGAACTGACTTTTCCGACACGACATTTTTGCTTGAAATCCGTCATCCGGTCATGGCGCGGGCGGCAAGGCCGGGACAGTTTGTCATCGTCATTGCGCATGAGCACGGCGAACGAATTCCCCTGACACTCGCGGATTTCGACCGGGATCGCGGCACCGTCACGCTGGTTGTTCAGGCCGTCGGAAAATCAACGAAAGAGATGCAGGCAATCCTCAGAACCGGCGGCGAGGTCTTTGGGCTGGTCGGACCCATGGGCGTTCCAAGCGTTCAGGGTAACGTCAAGAAAGTCATCTGTGTCGGCGGGGGTCTGGGCGTCGCCCCGATTTTTCCGCAAGCGCGCGCTTTCAAGGAGGCCGGCGCCTATGTCATCGGCGTTGTCGGGTTCCGGAATATCGACCTGATCTTCTGGGAGGAAAAATTCCGCGCTGTCTGCGACGAACTGATCATCTGCACGGACGACGGTTCAGCCGGGATCAAGGGGCTGGTGACGCTTGGGATCGAGCAGGCGGTGCGGGATCATGGCGACATTGACGAACTGGTCGCCATCGGCCCGCCAATCATGATGCGCGCCTGTGCCGAAACCACCCGGCCACTGGGCATCAAGACCACGGTCAGCCTGAACCCCATCATGGTTGATGGCACCGGCATGTGCGGCGGGTGCCGTGTGAAAATCGGCGACCGGATCAGGTTTGCCTGTGTCGACGGCCCGGATTTTGACGGTCACGAGGTGGATTTCGACGACCTCATGAACCGGTTGCGCCGATACAAGGCCGAAGAAAAGGTTGCCCAGGATACCTGGGACAAGAACTGCCGCCGGTTGCGGCTCGAACCCGACCCAAGACAGTAGCAAAGGCGATCAGAATGGCCCGCAAGACGATACGCAACATTCCTCAGCAGCGTGCAGTCATGCCGGTTCAGCCCGCTGCCATCCGTGCGCGCAACTTCGAAGAGGTCGCTCTTGGATTTGACAAGGAGGCCGCCATTCTGGAAAGCGAGCGCTGCCTGATCTGCCCCAAACCGGCCTGTGTCGATGCCTGTCCCGTCAGGATCGATATTCCCGGTTTCATCACCAGCATTCTGTCGCACGATTATCGCGGCGCTTACGATATCATGACCGAGGCAACCCTGCTGCCCGCGGTTTGCGGCCGGGTCTGCCCGCAAGAGGACCAATGCGAAGGTGTCTGCCCCGTCGGCGTGAAATTCGAGCCCGTGGCGATCGGACGGCTGGAGCGCTGGCTTGGCGACCGCGCCATATCCGAAAACTGGCAAACAGAGAGCTATATCGGAACGGGTCCGTTCAGGATCGGGATCGTCGGGTCGGGTCCGGCGGGTATGGCGTGTGCGGCCGATCTTGCCAAGGCCGGATGCGACGTCACGGTTTTTGAAGCCCTCCATGAACCGGGTGGTGTTCTGCGCTACGGCATTCCGGAGTTTCGGTTGCCCAACGACGTTGTGGATGCCGAGATTGGCAATCTCCGGAAACTGGGGATCAAGATCGTCTGTAACACGCTGGTCGGACGGTTGTTCACGATCGAACAGATGCTCGAAGAGATGGGCTTTCACGCGGTTTTCGTCGGCAGCGGTGCCGGCACACCGAAATTCATGGATATCCCCGGTGAAAACCTGAACGGTGTATTGTCGGCCAATGAATTGCTGACCCGATGCAACCTGATGCATGCGGGCCAGTTTCCGGATTATGACACGCCCCTGCCAATCGGCCGTCGCGTCGCCGTCATCGGGTCGGGCAACACGGCCATGGACGCGATGCGCGTGGCCATGCGGCTGGGCGCGCAACAGGTTCATTGCATCTATCGGCGCACCGAAAAGGAATGCCCGGCCCGGCTGGAAGAATTGCATCACGCGCAGGAAGAGGGTGTCGAATTCCACTGGCTCAGTGCCCCGGTCGAGATACTGGGGGACGAGGACAACCACGTGCGCGCCCTGCGCTGCATCCGGATGGAGTTGGGAGAACCCGACGAGTCCGGGCGCCGCCGCCCGGTTGCCATTCCTGACAGTGCGTTCGAGTTTCAGGCCGATACCGTCATTTACGCGATTGGCACCTCGCCCAACCCGATCCTCGGGCAGACCTCGGGGCTGAAACTCAACAGTCGCGGATATATCGAAACCGACGAGAACCTGGCGACATCCCTGGCCGGGGTATACGCGGGTGGTGACATCGTGACCGGCGCGGCGACGGTTATCCTGGCCATGGGGGCCGGACGCAAGGCGGCTGAAAGCATGCGGAGGTATCTGTCCATCCGGGACAGCAACAACGTCTATTCAGAAGCCACTGATGGGATGGAGCATACGCTGTTCGGGATCGATCAGGCGGAGCGGAATTTTTCACCCGTAAGGCTGCAATAAGATGGCAGGACAATTTCCATGACGACAAAAGCACGCAAGAAACCCGCCAAACGACGGGTGACAAAGCCTCGGGCCTTAACGCGGCCCGCAGAAGTGGTTGACGAACATATCGTCGAAATCATCAGCGATTCCGGCGAAGGCGCGCAACGGTGCGGGCAATCTCTGGCGGCGATCGCATCGCGCAGCGGCAATGGCATCTGGACGGTCGAAATCATTCCCGCCGAAATACAGCCGCCACATCGCAGCGTCGCGGGGGCCAGCGGCAACCGCGTGCGACTGGCCTCGCGACAGGTCACCAACGGCGGCAACGAGGCCGACCTTGTTGTCGCCTTCAACGAGCAGGTCCTGCTCAGCCGTCTGAATGCCGGGGAAATCAAACCCGGCGGAACGATCCTTATCGAAAGTAAATGGGCAACCGACAGCGATCAGGAGATTGCCGCCGACTACGCCAGGATTTGCGCCGAGGTCAACGCCTCCGGTTATCGCCTGATCGAAGTTCCCATGGAAACCGAGTGCCTGAAATATGTTCCCGATCCGCGTCGCGGCAAGAACATGTTCGTCCTCGGGATGCTGTGCGCGATCTACAGCATGAACGAGGATCTGGCCCGCGCGCAGGTCAGGACGATTTTCGCCAAGAAGGACCAGAAAATCATCGACGCGAATATCGAACTCCTCGACGCGGGCCGGGTCTGGGCGGCAGGCAATCTCGACCTCAGGTACAAGATACCGGGCAACGCGGCGGCCGAGGCGCAGGTCGTGATGAACGGCAACGCGGCGATCGCGCTTGGCGTGGTTGCATCCGGCATGGAAGTCTGCGCGATGTATCCGATCACGCCGGCCACCTCGGCGTCGCATTACCTGACCAGTATTTTCGAAAAAGTCGGTTGTGTCGTGCACCAGGCCGAAGACGAGATTTCCGCCTGTGCCTTTGCCATCGGGGCCAGTTATGCCGGAAAATGCGCATTAACGATAACGTCCGGTCCGGGCCTTTCCCTGAAACAGGAGGCGATCGGCCTTGCGGTCATGGCGGAGATTCCCCTTGTCGTTCTCAATGTCCAGCGCGGCGGGCCGTCAACCGGGCTGCCGACCAAGGTGGAACAGGGCGATCTGATGGCCGCGATCTTTGGCGGGCATGGCGATGCCCCCAAGATCGTCATGGCGGTGTCCACGATCGAGGATTGTTTCTATTCGATGATCACCGCACGAAAAATCGCCGAAACCTTCAATATGGTCGTCGTGATCCTGTCGGACGCCAGCCTTGCCACCGCGCAGCAGCCTTTCCCGCGCCCGGATTTCAGCGAAGACTGGCTTGCGCCGCCGATTGACCAGACGGCGGTGCCGACGGATGCGAAACCCTATGACTGGGACCCGCGTTCCGGCATCGCTCCGCGGTTCATCCCGGGCCAGCGCAATGGCATGCATTGCCTGACAGGCCTGGCACATGACCGCGAGAGCCATGTTGCCTATGATGCGCTGGCAAATGAAGAGGGATTGCTCAACCGCAGCCGCAAACTGGCCGCCTTCCAGAAAACCCTGCGCCTGCCGCCGGTTTTCGGCGGTGACACCGGAGAGTTGCTGTTGATCGGCTGGGGCAGCACCAAAGGCGCGATCGAAGAGGCCGTTGCTCAACTCCGATCCGACGGGCACGCCGTTTCCTCGCTGCACCTGAAATTTCTTCACCCCATGGCATCGCGCATCGGCAAGGTCATGCAGGGGTTTACCCATGTCATGACCATTGAAAACAACTGGAACGACCCCTTGGAGGATCCGCTGTTCAATGCAGAAAACCGCCGGTATTCCAGCCTCGCACTGCTGTTGCGGTCCCGAACCCTGGTGGATGTGGATTGTTGGGGTTCCGCGCGCGGCCAGCCGTTGAAACCAAAAGGCATCCGGCAGGCGGCGCTGGCCAGGATCGACACGAACGGGGGAACATCATGACCCAGAATATGAGCCAATGCCTGTTCAGAATGGTCCGCGAAGAACACGTTCTGGCAGATTATCAAAGCGACATAACCCCGCGCTGGTGTGTGGGGTGCGGAGATACCGCGGTTTTGACCGCGATGCAGCGATTGTGTCGCGACGAAAACCTGGCCCCGGAAAAAACCGTTTGCGTATCGGGCATTGGCTGTTCCAGCCGCCTGCCGCACTATATGAACGCTTATGGCTTTCACGGCGTCCACGGGCGCGCACTGCCGATCGCGGAAGGCGTGAAAATCCGCCGACCCGACCTCGACGTGTTCGTCACCACAGGCGACGGGGATTGTTGCAGCATCGGGGCGGCGCACTGGGTTCACGCGATCCGCTATAACATGAACCTGACGATGCTGTTGCATGACAACCAGATCTACGGACTGACCAAAAAGCAGGCCTCGCCCACTACCCCGATCGGGACGCGCAGCAACACGACACCGCGCGGCGCCTATCTCGAAGCGATCAATCCCCTGACCGTGACACTGGGCGTCTCCAACGCTTCCTTTGTTGCCCAGGCGGTGGACTGGATCCCTGATCTTCTTTACCAGATCCTCAGAATGGCGTTTCGTCACAAGGGGTTCTCCTTCATTCGGGTGTTGCAACGCTGCCCGGAATTCATGGACCACCGGTTCGACGATTTCGTGCGCGACCCCTCAAAGATGCGGATCCTGACACACGGAAACGGGTTGCGGCTGAAGCCCGAGGTTTCACGGATCTACAAGAACCAGGAGACCCACGATCCGTCCGATATGGCGCGCGCGCGGGCGATCGCCTCGCTTGACGACGAAATTCCCGTCGGTGTGCTTTATCACGACCCGACAGTTCCCTGTTATGACGACTTGCGCGCGGGTGAGCGGCCGAACACGCCAGCCCTCATCCAGACCGTCCTGAACGAGGAATTTGACCGGGTCGCGATCCCCGCCGGGGGGGGACCACGGCAGGAAACAGCGGAGCCGGCAACATGAACCACGCCAACCGATCCCACCCCCTGCCCGACGCTCCTGCGGACATGTCACCGCGCACCACCCCTTTGCGTCCGGCCCTGTTCGCGCGGTTTGGCGACCTTTCGTCACTCAGGTATGACTATCCGCTGGTCCTGGTCGAGGAAAACGGCAGTGAAACGGTCGTCCGACCCCTGACACGCATCATGGACGAACTCCTGCGTATTTGCAGCGCGCCCGGCGCCGCCGACGAGGCGCTGCGCCAACAGGTGCTGGCGCTGGAAGGCTTTATCCGCAGCCGGATCGATAAGGGCGCAACGGGGCGGTTGAGCGATCTTTGGCGCGACAGCGTTTCGGGTCTGCTGAAATCCGCCGGAGAAAAACGGTTCGGCCCGATGGACCGCAATCTGGACAGGGCGCGCGAGGGCCTGAAACTCGACGGTCCGGTCATCGGATGCGACGGCGACACGCCCCATGCCGCCCTGACCCATGTCTGGAAGACCGTTCACGATGAAAGGGCCCGGGTCTTCCGGAAAGCCGTTGACGGGTTCATCCTCCAGATCACCGATATTCTGAAGGCGGATTACAATAAATCGGATGATGCCCACAAGGCCGACGCGTTACGAGGTTCGGTCGGGTCAACGGACAGCGATATCATCGATTTCCACAAACTTTCGTCGGTTCTGGGTCGCGAAAGACCCGAGGGGCGATTGCCCAAGGCCAGACTGCACAGGCTGGAGTGGGTTCTGTCGGTTCTGGGTTCGCAACGTTTCTTCGGCCCCGGTCGCAGTTCGGGGCGGGGTCTGCTGGACGAAGCGCCGCACAGCCATATTTTTCAATCCTGCGAGGTCGCACTGGAAGCCTTTCGCGCCCGCCTGCCCGAGGTCGTCCTGCTGGTCAAGGCCCTGACGACCGCCGAACTTGAGGTTGCGCACAAATACAATGCCGATCTGCATGACCCGATCATCTCGGCTCTGGACGAAAGCGATCTGACAGCGGAACATTTGCGCCTGCTGCCCCCTGCGCTGGTTCTGCTTCGGGACGGCAAGACCGACAATGCCGACACGGTGCGCGCGTTCGAGGCCCTCGCCTCGGGCCTGCCAATCAAGGTTCTGGTGCAAACCGACGATATCCTGGGCGAAACCACCCCGGCCCCGTCACAAGCCTCGTTCGGCGCGGCGAGTGCGCGACTGGCGGCGATGGCGATGGGGCTGAACAACGTGTTTTCCTGTCAGGTTTCCGCCGCACATATCAATCGTGTGCGCCATGAAATCGTCCGCGGAATGCAGTTTGACGGACCGGCGCTCTTTTCGATCTATTCCGGCGCCACGGAAACATCGCCCGGCGTCGCCCCCTATCTCATGGCGGCCGCAGCCACGGAATCGCGGGCATTCCCGACCTTTGTCTATGACCCCTCCGGCGGGCCGGACTGGTCGCAGCGGTTTTCGCTGCACGGCAATCCGGATGTGAGCCGGGACTGGCCCATGCACCAGTTCCAATATGAGCAAGCAAACGGCAACAGGGCCGAAACGACCCTGCCTTTCACTTTTGCGGATTTCGCCGTCGCCGATATGCGAAACCATCGATTCTGCCACGTGACGGACCAGAACGGAGCGTCCGGGCGGCTCATCCCGGCTGGCGAGCGTATCGCCCACCCGGTCGAGGAAAACGGCGGGCCGGAACCTTTTGTGTTTGCCATAAACCCCGACAATCGCCTGTCCAGGGTCATGATCGACACCAAGATCGTCGAGGCCGCCGACAACTGCGCGGACGCCTGGGGCCGGTTGCAGGAACTGGCGGGGATCAACAACTCGCATGTGGAACATGAACTTGTCCGTGCCCGTGCGCTCTGGCAGGGGGAGAACCGCGTTGAACCACCGGAGCAGTTGTCCGCCCCGACCCCGCCGGTGGACGCGCCGGTTGCCAAGGCAGACCCCGAACCCGAGACGCCCGATCCTGCGCCGCAGACCGACCAGCCCGATGCACCCTGGATCGAAACGATGCGCTGCACGACCTGTAATGAATGCACGCAGATCAACAGCGTCACATTTGCCTATAACGACGACATGCAGGCCTATATCGCCGACCCTGACGGCGGATCTTTCCGCCAGATGGTCGAGGCGGCCGAAAGTTGCCAGGTCAGCATCATCCACCCGGGCAAACCTCGTAATCCCAAGGAACCGGATCTTGCGCAACTTCTCGAACGCGCGGCGGCCTTTGAATAAGGC
>CAYXNM010000121.1:0-7769 GCA_964466385.1 uncultured Rhodobacter sp.
CTGCCGGTTTCCCCGTTCATTGCACCTATTTGCCGGATTTGAGCGCCATCAGCGCCGCAAACGGATTGTCCGGATCAATCGGCTTTTCCTTGCGAACGGGCGAAGCGGCGGATTTCTTTGCCTGCCGGGGTTTGTCCCGCTTGGGCTTGTTGCCCGGCGGTTTTGCCCGTTTGGCCGCGTCAGCCTGCTTTTTCACGGGTTTCCAGGTAAAGACGAAAAACGTTTCGGTCTCCGGAGGGGCAACGGGCGCGGATTTGGGTGCCATGTCCGGGCCGGGGGCGGCGGCGCTTGTGTCCGCTTCGTCTTCGCCCGGCGTTTGGTCGCTGACGGTCGGGGCCGGGGTTGCGGCCTCGTCCATGCCGGGCACGGCTTCCGGCTTTTTCTTTTCGCGTTCGTCCTTTTGCGCACGATACCCCAAACCTTCCATGAGGTCGGCGAACTGTTCCAGTGTCATGCCGGTGATGGACAGCATGTCAGGCGTTGCCTCGAACCCCGCGCGGCTGTCCTGAGCCCGCGTCAGATCGGCCAGACGTTCCAGCATGTCGATCCGGATCGCGCGGCCGCCTGCACGGCGATACCCTGATTTCTCGAAATATCCGTCCGGTGCATCGGGCGAGACCGGGACCGTCACCAGACCCGGCGGCGGGGCTTCGGGAAAGACATCAAGCCCCTGCGCCAGCGCCCACAGGACCAGACGCAACCGTGTCGGCGCCGGTTTCAAAAGGAGCGGCAGAAAGATCGTGTATTGACCGAATCGCACGCCGTGTTTGCGTAACAACCCGCGCGCGTCCTGATCGAGATCCTTGATTTCGCGCGCAACGTCGGAGCGCGGCAACACCCCGAGATCCTCGACGATCCTGAACGCCACACCCCTGGCGATGCCCGTGACCGTCTCGTCGGATTTGAGCGCCAGAAGCGGTTCGAACAGGGCGGCAATACGCCGTTCGATATAATGCCCCAGACGACGGCGGACCTTTTCGGCAACATCCGCACCTGCTTCGTCCTCGACGAAGACCTCGATGTTCGGGCTCAAGGCGTCAGGCCCCGCGACCAGCTTGCCCACGGCGTTCTCGCCCCACATCAGACCGCCCTGTTCGGTAAAGTCGATCTCGGTGTCGGGCGCGTTGTAAAACCGGTCGGAGCGCAGGCTGAATTCCGGGGCAAGCGCAGCCAGCCCCGCGGCGCGCAGCGTTTTCGCCTCGTCCGTGGTGGCGCTGGTATCCTGCTGAAACCTGAAACCGTTCAGGCGGCCCACGAACTGATCCTCGACGGTCACTTCGCCCTTGTCGTTCACTTGCGCCACAAGCGCCTCCTTGTCTTTCAACCGCCGCATCAGGATGCTGGTGCGCCGATCGACAAATCTTTGCGTCAGACGCTCATGCAACGCATCTGACAAACGGTCTTCCACCTGCCGGGTCTCGCCCTGCCAGTGTTTTTCGTCTTCTACCCAGTTTTTCCGTTGCGAAACATAGGTCCAGGTTCGGATAAACGCCAATCTTTTCGCAAGTGTGTCTATGTCGCCATCCGTGCGACTGATCCTTTTGATCTGCCGATCAAGCCAGTCCTCGGGTATGGAACCGCCGTCGTGGACGAATTCCATCAGCCGGGCCAGCAGGTTGGCGTGCTCGCCATGCGAGATATTCCTGAAATCCGGCACGCGGCAGACGTCCCACAGCAGGGAAACGTCCTGCGGTCCGGCGATACGTGCAGCCGTTTCGGGGTTTTCAGCCAGTGTCTTCAGCGCGGCAAGGTCGCTTGCCTGACCTGCGCGCACAAGCATCTCGTGGTCGCTGCCCCTTTCGAGCGAAGAAATCAGTGCGGATGTCGAACCGAATTCAAGCTTTGAGTTGCGCCACTTGATTCTTTTCAGAGGGGTGAACCGGTGGTTTTCAACCGCATTGACGGTTTCGTCGCCAAGTTGGGGCGCCTCGCCCGTCACGCCAAATGTCCCGTTGGATCGATATCGCCCTGCGCGGCCGGCAATCTGGGCAATCTCGTTGGGTTCCAGCGTGCGATTGCGCCGCCCGTCGAACTTCGAAAGGCCGGAAAAGGCCACGTGGTCAATGTCAAGGTTCAGCCCCATGCCGATGGCATCGGTGGCGACAAGATGGTCGACGTCTCCGTTTTGATAAAGTGCGACCTGCGCGTTGCGCGTGCGCGGGCTGAGCGCCCCCATGACCACCGCCGCGCCGCCTTTCTGACGGCGCAGCAACTCTGCGATCGCATAGACGTTTTCAACCGAAAACCCGACGATGGCCGTGCGCGGGTGCAACCGCGATATTTTCCGCACACCCGTATAACGAAGTTCGGAAAACCGGTCGCGATGCATGAAACGCACCCTTGGTACCAAGGCATTGATGATCCCGCGCATGCTGTCGCTGCCCAGAAACAAAGTCTCGCGCGCGCCGCGCATGTTGAGCAGACGTTCGGTGAAGACATGCCCGCGCTCCGGATCGGCGCACAGCTGGATTTCGTCCACCGCGACGAATTCGGCGCCAATGCCTGTGGGCATGGCCTCGACCGTGGCCACCCAAAACCGGGTACGCGGCGGCACGATCCGTTCTTCGCCCGTGACCAGTGCTACGACCGAGGGACCGCGCAGAGCGACGATCCGGTCATAAACCTCGCGCGCCAGCAACCGCAACGGCAGACCGATCACACCACTGCCGTGGCCCAGCATCCGTTCGATCGCATAATGGGTCTTGCCGGTGTTCGTCGGCCCCAATACGGCAACAATGGTTGGTTTCGCCTGTTCCATCATCCCTCACCGAAAGCCGCGGGGACGCGCGTCAGAGCGAGGTTCCGCTGGTCTGTTCTTCCAGTCTCTTGATGGCTTCTATTAAGTCGGGTCGAAAGGGATGTATAGCGATAGCTTGCCGATAGACCTTGAGGGCATTTTGAGGTTGGTCGAGTCGCTCCAGAATCATGCCAAGCCCGGACATCGCGCCGAAATGGCGCGGGTTGAGGGCCAGTGTATGTTCAATATCCGCCACGGAGAGCGCGTATTCGTCCATCACGAAAAACAAGGTCGCCCGCGCGTTCCAGCCTTCTGCGAATTCGGGCGCGTGATCCGTCAGCGCCGTCAGATGTTCGACGGCCTTGTCGAAATCACCCGCGCGCATGGCCCTGCGCCCACGTTCCAAAAGCAGATCCATCGCATCCGAACCGGAATGCGACCACGCCTTCCAGATGCGGTTTTCGACGCTGCGCCAGTCCCCGTCGGCGGGCTCTTTCAACTGCGCAAACAGCGAATCGAGATCCTCGGATTGCGCAGCGGTCAGCGCCGGGAATGCGAAAACCGAAAAAATCAGCAGAATTGCCGCGACGGCAGGGGTTATTTTTGTACTCAGGGTGCGCATATCGGTTTCAATGCTAGCGCATTCAACGTAAATTGCGAGACAATCTCGCACGAAAAACCGGAGGGTAACGCATGAGTGATGTGATCAGCGGCGCAGTCGAAGCGCTGACAGCGAAACTGGGCGGCCAGACGATCGATTCCACGGTGAAATTCCGAATCGAGGGAGAAGGCGCCATCATGGTCGACGAAGACGGCGTTCATGCCGGGGATGACGAAGCGGATTGCACGCTCTCCGCGGACGCCGATACCTTCGCCGCGATCATGGATGGCAATCTCAACGCCACGGCTGCCTTCATGACCGGCAAGCTGTCGGTCGACGGGGACATGGGGGTTGCAATGAAACTTGGGGCGATCCTCGCCTGACATGAAGAAAGCGCCGCTATATCCGGACATCGCAGAGGCACCGCCCCACGCCCGGTCCTGCTGGATCGAGGCTGATGACGGTGTGCGTCTGCGTCTGGTTTCATGGGGCAAAGGAGAAAAAGGCACGATCCTGCTGTTTCCCGGGCGCACGGAATTCGTCGAGAAATACGGGCGCACCGCGGCGGGTTTTCAGGCGCGTGGCTATGCGCTTGCGGTGATCGACTGGCGTGGACAGGGGTTGTCCGATCGCCTCGTTCCCAACCGAAAGCTGGGACATGTGGACGCGTTTCTGGATTATCAGCGCGACGTGCAGGCGATGCTGGCCAGGGTCAGGGAAATGGACCTGCCCGGGCCCCATTTCCTGTGTGCCCATTCCATGGGTGGCACGATCGCGCTCCGGGCGCTGCAATCCGGGCTTGACGTGCAGCGCGCGGTTTTCAGTGCGCCCATGTGGGGCCTGACGATCGACCCGGTCTGGCGGCCCCTGGTGCAGGCCATCGCCGCCAGCGGCAAGACCGTCGGTCTGGGCGTTGAATTCGCGCCGGGAACCGGGCCTGAAAATTATCTGCAATCCGCGCTTTTCGAAGGCAACGTGCTGACCTCGGACGAACCGACATGGAACCAGCTTGCAGCCATTGTCACGGCCCACCCGGGCCTCACCATCGGCGGGCCCAGCATTCAATGGCTTTACGAGGCCCTGACCGAAACACGGGCACTGGCAGCGATGCCGCCCCCCGCACAGGACGCGCTTTGCCTTGTGGGCAGCGAAGAACAGGTCGTGAATAAGCGCGATGTCTTTGATTACATGGGAAAATGGCAGCACGGGCAGTTGAATATCATCACGGGCGCACAGCACGAAATCCTGATGGAAACCCCCGCCATACGCAAACGCGCGCTGGACATGATCGATCTGTTTTTCATGGGGTGAACCGGGTTGAAGACGGCCTGTCCGCAGAACGAAAGGATGGCGCATGTTCACAATCGAGCACGAATTCGATGCCACAATCGTCACGCTGGTGGACGATGGCCCAACGCCTTTGCACGAAGACGTCACGATTGCCGCGTTCGCCTCGTGCGTGACGGTGGAACAATACGACGAACGCCTGGACAAGGTTCAGAAAGTGACCCTGTCGCTGGCGCAGTTGCGCGACCTACAGGCGGCGCTGGACCTGCCCGAAGGCAGTTACCGGTTTCGCGACGAAACCGACGGCTGATCCCCGATCACTCGACCCGGAAGACCTTGTTCCGTCCGGTGTGGCCCCTTACGATTTTCAGCCGTGATTTCGGTACGCCAAGTGTTTTTGACAGCAGCTTGACAACGGCGGCGTTCGCCTTGCCGTCCTCGGGCACAACGGTCACGTAAACGCGCAGGTCGTCCGGGCCGTCGCGCTCGGCAATGACCGCGTTTCTGGAGGCTTTCGGTGTGACGCGAACCCGAAAGGCCCGTCCGTCCGTCAGGTTGTCAAACGCGCCCAAGAAACATCCTTCGGCAGAAACGCAACATTTGTTGCTGTTCTGCATCTCATTACTACGGTCCGGGGGAATTCTGTGCTAGCCTGCCGTCCTCGTCAACTGAATTGGTTTGCCGGCCCTGCCATGTTGTCCATTCGACCTCTCAGCCAAAGCCCGGAAGTCCGGGAAACCTGCATCGGCTGGACCGACGCGGAATGGGGCGCGGTGGCCGGGTTCTCGCTGGAAGACTGGGATGCGGAGTTCGACCGGATTGACGCGCACCCGACGGACGAGGTCTTTGTGGCCTTTGACGGTGACAAGCCCGTTGGAATGGTCTGGTTGCTTGAACATGAGGGGATCGAGACGCTCCGCCACCTCACGCCATGGCTCTCCAGTCTTGTCGTTGATCCCGCCTATCGCGCGCAGGGCATTGCCGGGTTCCTGATGGAGCATCTGGAAACATATGCGTCATACGGCGGGGACGAGATGATCTATCTGCTGACGGACACGCCGGCCGTTTACTTTTCGCATGGATGGGAAGTGGTCGACACCGCCCCGCTTGGCGACAAGGACGTTTTCGTGATGCAGAAATACCTGCCGATGCCACTGCTAGCCGAACAGAATTAACAACCAGACCGCCAGCGCAATCAACGCCGCCATGGCCACGACCGCGCTGCCGATATCCTTGGCTTTCTTGCTGAGCGGGTGATGCTCGGTCGAAATCCGATCAACAGTTGTCTCGATTGCCGTATTGGCCAGCTCGGCCACCAGAATATTCAAACCAAAGCCAATGATGACCGCGCGTTCAAGCCCGCTGAGATCCAGCGAGAACGCCAGTATGGCCGAGAGTATATTGGCGATGGTCCATTGCTTGAAATTGTCCTCGCTCGCCCAGGTGGCGCGGGCGCCCGCCATGGACCAGATCGACGCATTGTAAACACGCGTGACCTGCGCGACCCAGAATTTCCACATCCCCCGCATCCTTTTCTTTTCTTTCGCCGATGCTTGGGCCAATGTTAGCGGGACGATTGATGCGAGGCAAACAATGAAATCCACGGGCTTTTTCTGGGACGAACGCTGTTTCTGGCACGCGGGCGGGAATTATACGCTGACCATGCCGATTGGTGGAAATGTTCAGCCACTGGCCGCCGGTGGCCTGCCGGAAAACCCGGAAACCAAACGGCGGTTGAAGAACCTGATGGATGTGACCGGGCTTTTAGGCGAACTCGACAGCCAAAGCGCTGCGCCCGCATCACAAGCGGAACTGGCGCGGGTCCACCCGATCCCATTCCTTGAGAAATTCAAAGGCCTGTCAGATGCGGGCGGGGGGGAACTGGGCCTCAGAACGCCGTTTGCGCAAGGCGGGTACGAGATTGCCGCCCTGTCCGCCGGTCTTGCCCTGAACGCAGTCAAAGCGGTTCTGTCAGGCAATCTGAAGAACGCCTACGCCCTGTCGCGCCCACCCGGACATCATTGCCTGCCAGAGTTTCCCAACGGCTTTTGCCTGCTGGCCAACATTGCCATCGCAATCAAGGCGGCCTTTGCCCAACAGCCCGGCCTGCGCGTGGCGGTGCTCGATTGGGACGTTCACCACGGCAACGGGACCGAGCAGATATTCTATGATCGCGATGACGTGCTGACGATTTCGGTCCATCAGAAGCACAATTATCCGCTGGACAGCGGGGATACGTCCGACCGGGGAAAAGGCACCGGGCTGGGGCACAATATAAACATCCCTTTGCCGCCGGGCTGTGGAGATGCGACCTATCTTTACGCCCTGGACAGGATTGCAGCGCCTGCAATCCGGCGGTTTGCCCCCGATATCATTATCGTCGCCTGCGGGTTTGACGCGTCCCCCTTTGATCCATTGGCCCATATGCTGGTGTCAGCCGGTGGTTTTGCCGAGATGACGCGACGCGTGATGGGGCTGGCGGCTGATCTGTGCGGGGACAAGGTGGTGATGGTGCATGAAGGCGGCTATTCGGAAGCTTACGTTCCCTTTTGCGGTCACGCGGTGATTGCCGCGCTTGCCGAGAGTGAAACCGATGCAGGCGACCCTTTGCTGGCTGCCGCAACCGCACGCCAGCCCGACGAACGGATGCAGGCGTTTCATCGCGAGTTGGTGGACGAGATGGCGGCGGAGATCGCGTGACATTAGGGCGGTGCCTGACCGCGGGCACTTTGCCAAGACAGCCCGGAACAAAGGCGCCCTGCGCCGCCGGGCAGCGCCCGACCGCCCCAATGGGCGGGCGCTATTTCGACGCTCACAGATCTAAGCGGGCACAGATTGTGCGAAAGCATAAAGTGGCACCGTCACCGGTATCAGCGCCCACCCGCGCTCGGGCGAAGCCCTCTGTTGTGAGGGACCACAACCAACATGCCGCAACCGCGGCTTATTGACTCCTCCCGCGCCGGTTGCGAAACACATATCAGAGCGTTTTCCCGGAGGATAACATGCAGAAAATCTATCCAACCGCAGCCGAGGCGCTAGACGGCCTCCTATTTGACGGCATGCTGATTGCCGCGGGCGGTTTTGGCCTTTGCGGCATTCCTGAACTGCTGATCGCCGCCATTCATGATGCGGGCACGCGCGATT
>CAYXNM010000122.1:0-7638 GCA_964466385.1 uncultured Rhodobacter sp.
AACCGCGGACCTACTGATTACAAATCAGTTGCTCTACCAGCTGAGCTATAGGGGCGCTCGCGCGGGGGTTTAGCCTTTGCATCGCATGTTTGGCAAGCGCATTATTCTTGGAAACCGATCGGGATCAACGTGTGGTTTTGGCAAGGAAAGCGACCGCGCCAAGGCCGACGAGCATGACCACCAGTGCGGCGGGTGCGGCGGCTTCGAGGTTCTCCAGCGACGCCTGATCGTAAACGCGCGTCGCAAGCGTGTTGAAGTTGAAAGGCCGCAGCAGGAGCGTGGCGGGAAGTTCCTTCACGCAATCAACGAAAACCAGCAAAAGCGCCGTCGCGAGCGACGTGCGGATCATGGGAATATGCACGCGCTTCAATGTCCCGGCAGGGTCTTGCCCCAGCGATCGCGCGGCCATCGGCAAGGAAGGCGCAATGCGCCCCATTCCCGCATCCACCGCCCCTTGCGCGATGGCAAAGAAGCGCACGAAATAGGCGAAAACGACAGCAAATGCCGTCCCCGTCAGCATCAGTCCGGGGTCAAACCCGGTCAGCCCCTGAACCGCATCCGCAAGGCGATTGTCAATGCTCGCTAGGGGCAGGATAAGACCGATCCCCAGAACGGCGCCGGGGGCGGCATAGCCGATCGTCGTGACCGGCAGAACATACCGAGGCAGGCGGTGCCCACTCAGGCGCACACCGTAAACCAGAAACACACCGCCCAGAACCGTCAGAACGGCCGCGATTCCGGAAACCCAGATCGTGCTCAGAAATGCGGACAACAGCGCCGGATCCAGCCATAAGTCTGCGTTTTCAAGCGCATGCCAGCCGATGACGCCGACAGGCAGCACGAACCCCACGCTGAAAGGCACCACACACAGCGCCAGCGCGAACCACTGACCGGCCCCCCTGAGACGGCGCGGCTCGATCGGCGTCTGACGGCTCGTCGTGCGGAAAAACCTGATCTTGCGCCGGTTGGCCTTTTCAAGTGCCACCAGCAGAAAGATGACCCCCAGGATGACCAGCGCGATCTGCGAAGCACCGCCCACATTGTTGCCTTCCAGCCAGACCGAGAAAATGCCCGTCGTCAGCGTCTGGACCGAGAAAAACTCCACTGTGCCAAAATCACTGGCGGCCTCCATCATGACAATGGCGATCCCCGCCGCAATGGCGGGGCGTGCCAGGGGCAAACCCACCCGCAGGAAGGCGCGCCAGGGGCCGTTTCCCAATGCACGCGCGACCTCCAGCACGCCGACCGATTGCTCGCGAAACGCCGTTCGCGCCATCAGGTAGACATAAGGATAAAGCGCCGCGGACAACACGATCACGGCACTTGTGCGCGATCTGATCTGGGGAAACCAGTAATCCTGCGCCGAATGCCACCCCATGAGACCGCGAAGACCGGTTTGAACCGGACCCGCATATTCCAGAAAATCCACCAGGGCATAAGCACCGATATAGGCGGGAATGGCCAGCGGCAGCAGCAGCGCCCATTGCAGAAATCCATGAAAAGGAAACCGGTACATGACCACCAGCCAACCGGCCCCCGTTCCGACCATGGCGGTCAGAATGCCCGTGGCAAGCATCAGGATCAGCGTATTGCCAAGATATCTTGGCAGGGTCGTGGCGACAAGATGGGGCCAGACGTTGTCGCTTGGATGAAAGGCGATCCAGACGACCGCCATGATCGGCAGCAGGACCAGCCCGGCAATCAAAAACGCACCGCCGGTCCAGAAGTCCGGGCGGGGCAAGGGGCGTTTTGGCTTAATCTGAGTCGTTTGCTCAACCATTATCCCCGCGCATATCGGAAAGCGGTTTCACTGTCCAGAAAAGGCGTTATAATCGGAACAGGCAGGAAAAACCCGAACAACAGGCAAGACAGCTAAAGATGCAGATCGTTTTTCACATCGGCGCCCATTGCACGGACGAGGGACAGATTTACAGTTGTCTGGCCAAGAACCGAACGATGCTTGCCCAGCAGGGTATCGTGGCCCCGGCACCGGGGCGCTTCAAGCCCATCATCCGCGAAACGTTGTCGGTCCTGCGCGGCGAAGAGGCCAACCCGGACGTGCAGGACATCATGCTTGGCTCGATTCTGACGGACGAAACGCCCGAGCGGCTTATCTTTTCCAATGACGGGTTCATTTGCGGCATTCAACGTGTGCTGGATCGCGAAACGTTTTATCCGGATGTCGGGGAAAAATGTCGCAAGCTTTACAATCTCTTTGCGAGCCACGAGGTCGAATTCTCGATCGCCATCCGCAATCCGGCAACCTTTCTGCCCGCCTGTTTCAACAGAACCGGCAGTGGTGACTTTGCGGCCTATATCGCGCAGGTCGACCCCATGGTCCTGCGCTGGTCCGCGGTCATCGGGCGCATTCGCCAAACGCTGCCGGATGTGCCCCTGAAAGTCTGGAGCAACGAGGATTCCCCCTTCATCTGGTATGAGCTGATCCGCGAAATCGCCGATCTTACGCCGACCACGCAACTGGACGGGCTGGACGATTACCTGTCCACGATCATGCACGAGGAAGGGTTGGAGAGGATGGAAAGCTATATCGCGACCCATCCACCTGCGAACGAAATACAGCGGCGCCGGATCCTCAGCGCGTTTCTGGACAAGTTCGAGATCGAGGACAAGGGGCTTGACGTCACCGCCCCGGTCTGGACAGACGATTATGTCGAAGCTCTGACCGATATCTACGAGGAAGATCTCTTCACGATCGAACGTCTTCCCGGCGTTCAGTTCATTTCACCCTGACGTCATCCCCAGCGCATCTTTATAGAGTTCCAGCACCGCTTCTTCCTCGGACAGATCCTGCGGATCGCGCTTGCGCAGCGCAATGACCTTGCGCAGGATCCTTGGATCGTATCCACGCGATTTCGCTTCGGCCATGACCTCTTTCTGCTGGTCGGAAATATCCTTTTTTTCCGCATCCAGACGCTCGATGCGTTCAACAAACGCTCTTAGTTCGGCGCTGGTGACGCGGTAGGTGTTGTCGGTCTGACCGTCCTGCATGAAACGCTCCTCTGAGATAGGCGGAGCCTGTGTGTTAAAGCGGCCCGAACGGTTCTTCAACCGCTCGCTTGCGCGTCGGTGCGTTTTTCTTTAGGCCGCGTTCAAGGCAACGGGGCGGAAGCAATGGAAATACTTGTTTATCTGGGGGCCGCGGTCACGCTGGCAGGGCTTGGCGGGTTGGTTTATTGCATTGTGGTCGTGCTGAAGGCAAAGGGCGCGGGGCTTGACGATGCCGCGCTCAGGGCGCGGTTGCAGGGGATTACGGTTCTGAACATGGGGGCGTTGTTCCTGTCAGCGCTTGGGCTGATGATGGTGGTCATCGGCATCCTGCTTTAGGCGGACTTTTCACACGCCCTCGGGGTTTGCCATCCTTGCGCGTTTGGTCACGAACCAGACACCCAGAATGACGATGCCCGCGCCGGCCATTTCCAGACGGTTCAACCGTTCACCCAGCATCAGAACCGACCCCGCGATCGACGTGACCGGCAACAGGAGCAGAAACGGGCCGACCTGACTGACGGGAAACCGGCCCAGAATGTGATACCAGATCGCATAGCCAAGTGCGGTCATGACCAGGCCCATATAGACAACGACCCCCCAGCCGAGCAGGCCGGTGTCGCGCAAGACCGCGATCTGGTTGCCCTCGATCAGCCACGAGGTCAGGAACAGTTGAGGACTGGCGAAAACCGCGACCCATGCAATCAGGGTAAAACCTCCGATTTCGCCCTTGAGCTGTGTTTTGATCATGATCTGCCCGATGGCCCATGTCAGCGCCCCTCCCATCACCAGGAATACCGGAACATAACTGCCTTTGACCTCGGGCTGACCGGCGATCAGGAGGATGCCGCAAAACGCAAGCGCGATCCCTGCTACGCGTCGCCAGCCCAGATGGTCCTTGAGGAATATGCTGGCAAGCAGCGCCATGAAGGGGAACTCCAGCTGCACAACGATAATCGCGGTCGAGGCCTTGAGCCCGTTGAGCCCGGTAAAGGTCAGCGCGTACTGAATGGTGGCGCTGACCAGCGCGATGAAGAATATGGCCCGCATATAGCCCCAGGGCGGACGCACGAACCAGACCAGCACCAGTGCCGTCAGGCTGAAACGCAGCGCCATCAGCAAAACCGGCGGAAAGGCCGCATAGACAAAGGCCACCTTGGCCAGTGTGAACCCCAGCCCCCAGATCACGGGGACCGAAATCGCCAGCAGGATGTCGGCGGGTTTCATTGCGGCGCGGGCGCCCGATGCGCCATGGTGACGGAATGAACGGCCTTGGTGATGAGACGCAGGCACGCGGGCGTGGAAAACCGATGATCCGCCCCTTTGACCAGAGTCAGGCGAATATCCCCGCCCGTGGCGTGTTCAAGCAGGCGCAACGCAACCGTGACATCGACATCCTGATCGGCGGTGCCTTGCAGCAACCTGACCGGAACGGGCAGTTCAAGGGGCGTTCGCAACACCAGTTGTTCGCGCCCGTCCTCGATCAGGCGTCGGGTCACGACGTAAGGATCGTCGTCGTATTCACTGGGCAGTTCCAACCGGCCATTTCGCATCAATTCCGCGCGCTCGCCCTCGTTGAAGGCCGCCCACATGCTGTCTTCGGTAAAATCGGGTGCCGCGGCAACGCCCACCAGACCGGCGATTTTTTCAGGTATTCTGCGGGCGACAAGAAGCGCGATCCAGCCCCCCATGGAAGAACCGACGAGGATTTGCGGCCCTTCGGTCAGGGCCGTGATTGCGGCCATCGCATCTTCGGCCCAGTCGCCGATCGCACCGTCGGTGAACGCGCCGGAAGATTGCCCGTGCCCCGAATAGTCCAGTCGCAGAAAGGCCCGGCCTTTCTCTTCGGCCCAGTCCTGGAGGTAGAGCGCCTTTGTGCCTTTCATGTCGGATTTGAAGCCGCCCAGAAAAACCACGCCGGGACCCGCCCCGTCGGTTCGGTGATAAGCGATGCGGCGCCCCGATGGGGTGTTGAGATATGAAGGTTTCATCGGCTTGCTTTCTGGTTTGCTTGTCGGACTATGTCCCAAGGCCCGTCCTTGCTCAACCCCAAGGAACGCGTCAACATACCGCTGGGTTTTCGCGGTCAAAAACCGTCCCGCCCGGTCGACCTTTTGGCTTTGCGCGGATAAGCTTGCCTGAACAAAAGAGGGCAGCCTGCATCATGCCCCCGCCTTGCCCCCCGCATGGGAGATCAAAAATGACCGCCAAATCCCAACCGAATGATCCGGGCGACCGGGATCCCGGAAAAAAGATCACCAACCGGCGCTATCTTGCGGAACTGTCCCGTCTGCAAATCGAACTGGTCAAGCTTCAGGAATGGATCAAGGAAAGCGGCCTCAAGGTCGTTGTGATCTTTGAAGGCCGCGATGCCGCGGGCAAAGGCGGCACCATCAAACGCATCACCGAGCCGCTCAACCCGCGCATTTGCCGCGTGGTCGCCCTGCCCGCGCCGACCGAGCGCGAACAAAGCCAGTGGTATTTTCAACGCTACGCCTCGCACCTGCCGTCAGCCGGTGAAATGGTGATCTTTGATCGGTCATGGTACAACCGGGGCGGGGTTGAACGCGTGATGGGCTTTTGCACGGACGAGGAGTATCAGGAATTCCTGCGCAGCTGTCCTGAATTCGAACGCATGTTGGTGCGATCCGGCATCAGGTTGATCAAGTACTGGTTCTCGGTCAGCGACGAGGAGCAGGAACGCCGGTTTCAAAAGCGTCTGACCGATCCGACCAAACGCTGGAAACTGAGCCCGATGGATCTGGAATCACGCAATCGCTGGGTCGAATATTCGCGCGCGAAGGACGATCTTTTTTCGCATACCGACATCAAACAGGCGCCCTGGTTCGTTGTCCGCTCGGACATCAAGAAACACGCGCGACTCAACTGCATCACGCATTTGCTGGGGCAGATCCCCTATCAGGACATGACACCGGAGCCGATCGTGCTGACCGACCGGCCAGCACAGCGCGGCTATGTGCGGCCCCCGATGGAAGACCAGACCTTCGTGAAAGAAATCCACCATCTGGTGTGAGAAGCGCATGCGCGGTGCGGTCTTGACTTAACCGGTATCGCGCGCCATATCCAGCCAACCGCAACCGGGCGTTTCGTAGGCGCCAGACCGAGGAGAATGCCAGACATGGCCGATATTTCCCTGACCCTTCCCGATGGCAACGCGCGCAGTTATCCGGCCGGCACGACCGGCATGGATGTTGCCGCCGATATCTCGAAATCACTGGCGAAATCGGCGATTTCCTGTTCGATCAACGGCAGGCACAGCGATCTGAGCCAGCGGATCATGGCCGACAGCGATTTCGCCATTCACACCATGAAGGACGATGCACAGGCGCTGGAACTGATCCGACACGACGCCGCCCATATCATGGCCCGCGCCGTGCAGGAGATCTGGCCCGACACCAAGGTCACCATCGGCCCGGTGATTGATAACGGGTTTTATTACGATTTTGATCGCGACGAACCGTTTTCCAGCGAAGACCTTGGCGCCATCGAAAAGAAAATGCGCGAGATCATCAATCTGCGCGACCCCGTTCGCACCGAGCTTTGGAGCCGCGAGCGCGCGATTGAGTATTTTGAGAACAATGAGGAGCCGTTCAAGGTCGAACTGGTCGGGATGATCCCCGAAGGCGAGGATTTGCGCATGTATTGGCACGGCCACTGGCAGGATCTTTGCCGCGGGCCGCATCTGGTGCACACGGGGCAGGTTCCTGCGGACGCGTTCAAGTTGATGAGCGTGGCCGGTGCCTATTGGCGCGGGAATTCCGACAACAAGATGTTGCAGCGCATTTATGGCGTGGCGTTCAAGAACCGGGGCGACCTTAGGGCCTATCTGACCATGCTGGAGGAGGCCGAAAAGCGCGACCACCGCCGACTGGCCCGCGAAATGGACCTGTTTCACATTCAGGAAGAGGCGCCGGGCATGGTGTTCTGGCACCCCAATGGCTGGGTGCTTTACCGTGTCTTGCAGGATTACATGCGCCGCCGTCAGATCGCCGACGGCTATCTGGAGGTCAACACGCCGCAGGTTGTCGATCGCAAGCTGTGGGAGGCCTCGGGCCATTGGGACAAGTACCGCGAAAACATGTTCGTCACCGAAATTGACGAGGAACATGCCAATGAAAAACGCACGAACGCGCTGAAACCGATGAACTGCCCCTGCCATGTTCAGGTCTATAATCAGGGGCTGAAATCCTATCGCGACCTACCGCTGAGGCTGGCGGAATTCGGGTCATGCCACCGCTATGAAAGCTCGGGCTCGATGCACGGCTTGATGCGGGTGCGCGGGTTCACGCAGGACGACGCCCATATTTTCTGCACGCGCGATCAGATCGCCAGCGAAACCAGGAAATTCATCGAATTCCTGACGCGGGTTTATCATGACCTCGGCTTTGACGATTTTGACATCAAGTTTTCCACCCGCCCCGAGGTTCGGGCTGGCTCGGATGCGGTCTGGGATCAGGCCGAAGAGGCGCTGGAAGATGCGATCAAGGCGCTTGATCTGCCTTACGAGGTTGATCCGGGTGAAGGGGCGTTTTACGGCCCCAAGCTCGATTTCAAACTGACCGACGCGATTGGCCGCGAATGGCAGTTGGGCACGCTTCAGGCCGATTTCGT
>CAYXNM010000123.1:0-7608 GCA_964466385.1 uncultured Rhodobacter sp.
TCTTTCTCACCCACGCAAAACGGTCAGCGAAAATGGCCGTTGGTATTAAGCCTGCTCAGATGGCCTGACCGCGCATCAGTTTGGGCAGATCGCCGGTCAAACCGGCAGCTTGACGGATCAGGCCTCGTTTCAGGCCGGGCACCGCATTGACAAGGCCCAGACCGATATCCCGGCCCGCGCGCAGTATCACATTATCGTTTGAAAACAAACGGTTGATCCCGTCGGTCACTGCCGCCATCGTCGCGATATCAAAACGGCGCCATTGTGCGTAACGCTCCAACACCATCGCGTTGGTGAAATCCTCGCCTCGGCGGCGGGCAAGGGTCAGAACCTCGGCCAATGTCGCCACGTCACGCATGCCAAGGTTCAGGCCCTGCCCCGCAAGCGGGTGGATGCCGTGTGCAGCATCTCCGACCAGCGCCAGACGTTCGGCATAAAGCGAATTCGCAAGGCTGAGCGTCAGCGGATACAGAAACCGCGCGCCCTCCAACGCGATGTCCCCCAGGAAATCACCAAAGCACGGGCGCAGTTCGTCCATGTAGTCTTCGTCCGAAAGGCCCGCGATCCAAGTAGCGCGTTCGGTTTTTTCCGCCCACACGATCGAGCTGCGATTGCCCGGCAGAGGCAGGATACCAAGCGGGCCCGAGGGCATGAAAAACTGGTGCGCAGCACCGTTATGGGGCTTGTCGTGGCGGATCGCGCAAACCAGCGCCGTCTGGTCATACCCGTGCTGAGTCCGCGCTATACCAGCGCGCAGGGCCGTGCCGCTGGTTCGGCCATCACACCCGACCAGCAGACCCGCGCGCAGGGTTTCGCCGTTGTCCAGCGTCACACGCACGCCGCGATCATCGGTTGCCTGCGCAACCACTTTTCGGCTGTTCACACTGGTCACCAGATCGTCAACAGCAACCGCCTCAAGCAGGGCGCGGCGCAGATAACGGTCCTCCAGCATATAGCCCATTGGGCCTTCTTCGATCTCTTGGTGATCGAAATGCACAAACAAGGGACCAGCCCCCTGCCCGGCCTTGCCGTCACTTGCAATCACATCCAAAATAGGCTGGCTGAATTTTTCAATCCCCGACCATATCCCCATCGCCGCCAGCATGTTTTTCGTTCCAAGCGCCAAAGCATAGGCGCGGCCGTCAAAATCGCTATCGACAAAAGAGGCCACGGGTTGCGCATCGACAATGGTTGACCGGAACCCCCCGGACGCCAGCGCCAGCGCCAGCGCGGGACCGTTCAGGCCGCCCCCGACAATCAGAATATCGCAGTTATTTTCCATGGCCCGTCAATATGAACCTTCAATCGGGATTGTCCATTGCGGAATGCAGCGTTAGCGTCGTTTACACAAGCAAAAAGGATCTCGGGTATGTCCAAAGAATGGCTGACACAAACCGCAACCCGTCTTGGCAGGGACATCGCCGCCGGTTCCATCGACCCGGTCGACCTGACCGAGACGTATCTGGACGCAATCGACGCCCACCCGCTGCGCGACAAGATCTATTCGGTTGTCACCCATGAGCGCGCGCGCTCCGAAGCACGTGCCGCATCCGCGCGCGCGCGTTCCGGCCACCGGTTGGGGCCGCTCGATGGTGTCCCCATTTCGTGGAAAGACCTCTTTGACAGCGCGCATGTCCGAACCGAGGCCGGATCAGCCTTTCTGAAGGGCCGGACGCCCAAAGAAGACGCAACCGTGCTGGCCAACGCAACCCGCGCGGGGCTGGTGTGCCTTGGCAAGACACATATGTCTGAACTGGCGTTTTCGGGCCTTGGTTATAACCCGGTGACCGAGACACCTCCCTGCATCAACGATCCCGCGGCGGTGCCGGGCGGATCGTCCTCGGGCGCGGCTGCGTCGGTGGCCTTTGGGCTTGCGGCCGCCGGGATCGGCTCGGACACGGGGGGATCGGTGCGCATACCTTCGGCATGGAACGATCTGGTTGGCTTGAAGACAACCCACGGATTGCTTTCGACCACGGGCGTCGTCCCCTTGTGCGAAACCTTTGATACGGTCGGCCCTTTGGCGCGATCCGTCAGCGATGCCGCCTTGCTGCTGTCAGCACTTGGCGGGCAACCGGCGCCTGACCTTCAGGGTGCCGATCTGGCGGGGCGAAGGCTTCTTGTGCTGAATTCACCGGGTCTGGACGATCTGCGCGCCCAGCCCGAACAGGGATTTCAACAGGCGGTTTCGGCCCTGAAACGCGCCGGTGCGGACATCGACACCACCGACATCGACGAAGTGAACGATGCGCTGGATTTGTCCGCCTGCCTGTTCACGGTCGATGCCTATGCGCAGTGGCAGGATACGATCGAGGAAAAACCCCACCTGATGTTTTCCGAAATCCTGGAACGTTTTCGCGCGGGCGCTTTGTTCAGCGGCGTTCAGTATGTCAGGGACTGGGCCAGATTACGCGAACTGCGGCGGGCTTATCTGGCGAAAACCGCTGAATACGATGCCGTGATCGTGCCCACATCACCGATCATGCCGCCCGATCTTGAACGGTTGGCCAACGACCATGAATACTATGTCAGCGAGAATTTGCTGGCCCTGCGCAACACGCGTATCGGCAATCTGATGGGGTTGGCTGCGGTCAATCTTCCAACGGGCGTGCCATCGACCGGGATCATGCTGCTGGGCGCCCCGTTTTCCGAAAACCGGCTTCTTCGGCTGGCCGCAGCCTCTGAAAAGGCGATTTCGTGAAGCGGGCCTTGCAGCAACATTCCTGCATGCGCGCGTAAGGAGAGGCTGGACCGAACGCAGCATTGCGGCTAAAGTCGAACGAAACGGGGCACTTAGACTCCGTCAAATGAGGCAGCAATGCAGTTTCCGGAGCGGTTTTCGAACCTGCCAGAATATGCTTTCCCGCGTTTGCGCGCGCTCTTGAACGGGATCCCCGCCGGCGGTCCCGAAATTGGCATGTCCATTGGAGAGCCACGACACCCTCAACCCGGTTTCGTCGGTGAAATCATTGCCCGGCATATCGACGAATTTGGCCGCTACCCGCCCAATGACGGCACGCCCGAGTTGCGCCAGGCGATATCGACATGGCTTTCGCGCCGCTTTGAGGTGTCCAGGGACCCCGAGACAGAGATTGTCGCGCTCAACGGCACGCGCGAAGGTCTGTTCAACTCGGCCATTGCGCTTTGCCCGGAACTGAAGAACGGGAAACGACCCAAAATACTGATACCCAATCCGTTTTACCAGGTGTATGCGGTCGGCTCGGCGGCTGTCGGGGCGCAAACGGTCTTCCTGCCCTGCCCGAGGGAGAACGGCTTTCTGCCCGATCTCAATGCTCTTTCGGACGCGACGCTGGATGGTACGGCATTGTTTTACCTCTGTTCGCCGTCCAACCCACAAGGCGCGATTGCCGATCGTGCCTATTGGGGGCACCTTTTGTCACTGGCGGAAAAGCACGATTTTCGCATTCTTGCAGATGAATGTTATTCGGAAATCTATCGCGGCGATCCCCCCGTCGGGGCCGCGCAGATCGCCGCGGAAACCGGCGCTGATCCCGAGCGCGTTCTGATCCACCACTCGCTTTCCAAACGATCCAACTTGCCGGGATTGCGGTCGGGATTCGCGGCTGGCGGTCCCAGAACGGTTGCCGCGCTCAAACAGTTGAAAGCCTATTCAGGGGCCCCCTTGCCCCTCCCGTTGCAGCACGTCGCCACAAGAACATGGGGCGATGAAGTGCATGTGGATCACAGCCGCGACCTTTACCGGCAGAAATACGAACTGGCAGACGGCGTATTTGCCGGGGTCGCTCAATATCACCCGCCACAGGCAGGATTTTTCCTTTGGCTGAGGGTCGATGATGGCGAGGCGGCCACGATCAGGCTGTGGAAAGAGACCGGCGTGAAAGTTCTGCCGGGGGCCTATCTTGGGCGATCCGTTCAGGGTGTGAACCCCGGCCAGGAATATATTCGCGTGGCGATGGTCGCGGAAAAACAGGAAATGCAGCAGGGCCTTGAGGCCATCAAAAGCTGTATTTATTAACGAGGGCAGGGAAAATGGCATATCACATCAGGCAGCGCGACCCGTTTCTGGAAAGCCACATGTCCGAAGCGATCCAGCGCCGCGGAACCGAACTGCTGGGCATTTTCCTGATCGGGATCGGGGTCACGGTCGCCTTGATTCTGGGGTCGTATTCACCTGACGACCCAAGCTGGCTCAGCGCAACCGACGCGCCGGTACAAAACGTACTGGGAAAATTCGGTGCATCGCTTGCCAGCCCCTTGTTTGTCACCATCGGCTGGGCGGCATGGGGCATCAGCGCCGTCACGCTGATTTGGGGGGGGCGGTTCTTCTTTCATGCGGGCGACGAACGATTCTTCAGCAGGATCATCTTTTCACCGATCGTCATCGCGGCGGCGTCCGTTTTTGCTTCGACCCACGCACCGGGCGCCGGCTGGTTGCATTCGTTCGGACTTGGCGGGTTGTTCGGCGACACGACCCTTGCGGCAATCCTTTCGATCAGTCCGTTTGATCTGGCTGTTTCGGTCAAGATTCTGAGCGTCGTTCTGGCATTCTTGCTGGTGTCACTCTCTTGTTTCGTCATGGGATTTGGCGTGCGGGAACTGCGCGGGACGGGGCGGTTTCTGGTTGTCAGCGTCATCCTCTCCTATGCGTCACTTGCGGCACTTCTGGGGTGGTGCGTGGGGGTGCTGTCTCGTGCGGCCCACGCGGCAAGCCATCGGCACAAGGTGCGCCGGGCAGAGGCTGCTCCGGAAGGGCAAGCACCCAAAGAATACGAATTCGACGTCAAGAAGGGCAAATCCAGGCACGGGTTCGTGCGCCGTTACCCGATGTTCACTGCCCAGGCCCGAAAAGCAGCCGCCCCGGCCCAAGAGCCGCAACCCACACCCCAGGCGCGCGACGATGACCGCATCCGCTCGCGCATTGCCGACGTTGTCCACAAGAGGAAGACGACCGAAACGCAGGGCGCGCCCGATCATCGCGCCGAGCCGAAGATCTATGGTCGGCGCCCGCCCGCGGACCTGCATGACGAATTGCCGGAAGTCCCCCCGGTCATCACGGCCCCCGATCGCTATGTGGCCCCGACACCGCAAAGCGGTGCCGTCGTTCAGCCCCGCACCAGCGGAGCGGTCCGCACCAGCAAGAAGGCAGCGGCCGAGGCCCAGCCCACGCTTTCCTTTGATGAAAACAGATCAGAGTTTGAGTTTCCCGCGCTCAATCTTCTGGCCAATCCGGTTGAAATCGTTCGCCATCACCTCAGCAACGAGGCGCTGGAAGAAAACGCCCGCATGCTGGAAAACGTGCTTGACGACTATGGCGTCAAGGGCGACATCGTTTCCATCGCCCCCGGCCCGGTCGTGACCATGTATGAACTTGAACCCGCCCCCGGTCTCAAGGCCAGCCGGGTGATTGGACTGGCCGATGATATCGCGCGCTCGATGTCTGCACTTGCAGCGCGCGTTTCCACTGTTCCGGGACGCTCGGTCATCGGGATTGAACTGCCCAACGCGCATCGCGAAAAGGTTCTCTTGCGCGAGATCCTCAGCGCACGGGACTTTGGCGACTCCACGCAGCGACTGCCCTTGGCGCTGGGCAAGAACATCGCCGGTGATCCGGTCGTCGCAAACCTTGCGAAAATGCCCCACCTGCTGATTGCCGGGACGACGGGATCGGGGAAATCGGTTGCGATCAACACGATGATCCTGAGCCTTCTTTACAAACTCAGCCCCGATGAATGTCGGATGATCATGATCGATCCCAAGATGCTGGAACTCAGCGTTTACGACGGTATCCCGCACCTTCTTTCACCGGTCGTCACCGACCCCAAAAAGGCGGTCGTCGCCCTGAAATGGGTCGTGGGCGAAATGGAAGAACGCTATCGGAAGATGTCCAAGATGGGCGTGCGAAATATCGATGGCTACAACGGGCGTGTGAAGGACGCGCTGGCCAAGGGCAACAATTTCACGCGCACGGTCCAGACGGGTTTTGACGACGATACAGGCGAACCCGTGTTTGAGACCGAAGAATTCGCCCCCGAAGCGCTGCCCTATATCGTGGTCGTGGTTGATGAAATGGCCGACCTGATGATGGTCGCGGGCAAGGAAATCGAGGCCTGTATTCAAAGGCTTGCCCAGATGGCGCGCGCCAGCGGCATCCACCTGATCATGGCAACCCAGCGCCCCTCGGTCGATGTCATCACAGGGACGATCAAGGCCAACTTCCCGACAAGGATCAGCTTTCAGGTCACCTCGAAAATCGACAGTCGCACCATTCTGGGCGAAATGGGGGCGGAACAATTGCTGGGCATGGGTGACATGCTTTACATGGCGGGTGGCGGCAAGATCACACGTGTTCACGGACCGTTCGTTTCCGACGAAGAGGTCGAGGAGGTCGTCAACCACCTCAAAAGCTTTGGTGCGCCTGAATACGTCTCAGGCGTCGTTGATGGGCCGGATGATGGTCTGGAAAACGAGATCGATCTGGTTCTCGGACTGGGCGGAAACACCACGGCCGAGGATTCGCTTTTCGATCAGGCGGTCGCGATTGTTCTGCGCGACAGGAAGTGTTCAACGTCATACATCCAGCGCAAGCTGGCCATCGGTTATAACAAGGCGGCGCGTCTGGTTGAGCAGATGGAAGATGGCGGTCTGGTCAGCGCCGCCAATCATGTGGGGAAACGTGAAATACTGGTGCCTGAAAGCCCGTGAGCGCGGATTGAACTTGCACCCCGCAGTCAATAGATACGTTAGACGCAGCAATCCCGTAAAGTGGCCCCATGAACCTGCCCAGTCTGTTTTTCGCCCTCATGATGTCGATGTCCCTTGGCCATGGCGCCCGGGCGGACATGTTGTCGCTTGAAGAGATTTCGGCCTTTCTCAACGACCTGACGACGGCAAGGGGGACATTCACGCAGATCAACCCGGATGGAACGATCTCGACCGGGACACTCTACATTCAGCGGCCCGGTCGGATGCGGTTTGAATACAATCCCCCGGATCCGGCCATTGTCATGGCCGGGGGCGGTACGGTCGCGATCTTTGATGGCAAGTCAAACGAACCCCCGCAACAATTCCCGCTGAAACGCACACCGCTTTCGGTGATACTGGCGCGCGACGTCGATCTGACAAGGGCCAACATGATCACGGACCATCGCGCCGATGAAGTGACCACGACGATCACCGCACAAGACCCGGAGCGCCCCGATATCGGCCATATCGAACTGGTGTTCACATCTGACCCGGCAGAACTGCGCCAATGGGTGATCGTCGACGAAGGGGGCAACCAGACGACCGTCATCCTTGGCGATATGGAGCGCGGTCTGGAGTTGGACACGGCGCTCTTCAGTGTCCCTTTGGAAGTCGAGAAACTTAATCCCAGCCGTTAAGTCCAACGGCGCACCTGATTGACCCTTCGAATCGCGCGTGGGCCGGGCTGCTTCTGGCCTGAAGGGGGCGTTGACAATTGGCCCGGCTCAATTCATCCCCGCACGGCCCAGCGCCTGCCCGTGGGGTGGCGCGCACAACGCCAGTTCGGGACACTTTATCCCTGCAAAGTCCGAACGAACTCAGTCGGATACGCGACATCGGCGAATACGCCAGCCCGCCGGGACGGGCAGGCGCTGGGCCGGGGCG
>CAYXNM010000124.1:0-7572 GCA_964466385.1 uncultured Rhodobacter sp.
CCGACCTGAGCGTTTCGAACTGGTCCGCAAGTGCCGCAATCATCGCTTCAGAGAGAGCGTTGAGGCTGCCCGGCGTGTTCATCGTCAGGGTCGCGACCGCGTCCTTGTCCTCGCGCAGCAGGATGTCCGTGCTCATCGGTGATATTCCTCTTGTTTCCTGAACGGCATTGCCGCAATCCTAACGCCGGGAATTTTGGCGTAAAGGGCGCAGTATGAATCCGGTCATGACAATCGAGACACTCAACGACCTGATGGAGCGTGCATTTCCGCAGGTTCACGGGCAGTTTGAACTGACGGACATTCATCCCGACGGGGTGAGTGTTCGGATGCAGGTCAACGACAGCCATCTTCGCCCCGGCGGGACCATTTCCGGCCCCTCGATGTTCGCGCTGGCAGATTGTGCGTTTTATATGGCTACACTGGCGATGGTCGGGCCGAAAACGCTGGCGGTGACGACAAATTGTGCGATCGATTTCATGCGTAAACCGCAACCGGGCAACATGTTGGCGCGCGCGCGTATCCTGAAACTTGGCAAGAGCCTGAGCGTTGGCGATGTGATGATCCGTTCGGAGGGCCAAACCGAACCCGTGGCCCGCGCCAGCCTGACATATTCGATTCCGCGCAGGGATTGAAGGTGGGGTAATATAATACCTATTTTGTAAGCTGTTGTATTGAAACGTTTTAATATGAACGACGCCACTTGACGGCAGGCTGAAAACCCTTAGAAACCTCGCATCAGTTTCCGCACGTTCTTCACGTGCGCCACATCTTCAACACGGGTCTGACATGAAAACCTTTACAGCAACACCTGCTGATATTGACAAGAAATGGATCCTGATCGATGCCGAAGGTGTCGTTCTGGGCCGTCTTGCCTCTCTCATCGCGACGCGTCTTCGCGGCAAGCACAAGGCGACGTTCACGCCGCACATGGATATGGGCGACAACATCATCGTCATCAATGCCGACAAGGTGCAGATGACCGGCAACAAGCGCGCCGACAAGACATACTACTGGCACACGGGCCATCCCGGCGGCATCAAATCCCGCACGGCAGGGCAAATTCTGGAAGGCAAGTTCCCCGAGCGCGTCCTGACCAAAGCGGTCAAGCGGATGTTGCCCGGCGGTCCTCTTTCACGCCAGCAAATGACCAATCTTCGCGTTTATGCGGGCGCTGAACACCCGCACGAAGCCCAAAACCCCGAAGTTCTGGATGTTGCATCCATGAATTCCAAAAACACCCGGAGCGCGTGAACATGAGCGACCAAATCAATTCTCTGGAAGACCTGCAGGCTGCCGTTTCGGGCGAAGAAGCCGCTGTTGTCGTCGAAAACGCCGTCGTGCGCGAGGCCGTGCGCGATGAGCTGGGCCGCTCTTATGCGACCGGCAAACGTAAAGACGCGGTTGCCCGCGTTTGGATCCGTCCCGGCTCGGGCAAGGTGACGGTCAATGGGCGCGAAATGGAAAAATATTTCGCACGCCCCGTTTTGCAAATGGTGCTGCGCCAGCCTTTTGAGGTGGCCGGTGTCACGGGCGAGTTTGACGTCAACGCCACCGTCAAGGGGGGGGGATTGTCCGGACAGGCCGGTGCGGTCAAGCACGGCATCTCCAAGGCGCTCCAACTTTATGAGCCGAGCTTGCGCGGTGCGCTCAAGGCGGCCGGGTTCCTGACGCGGGACGCACGCGTCGTTGAGCGCAAGAAATACGGGAAACGCAAGGCCCGCCGGAGCTTCCAGTTCTCCAAGCGTTAACGCATGTGCGCTACCGGTCGACGAAAAAGGGGCTGCCATTGCGCAGCCTCTTTTGACTTTCAGCGGAGCGCTGTGCGCGGGCCGACAAAAATGAGGCCCGTCACGGTTGGCCCGGCGAAATGCAAGCGCTGGTAGATCAGATATTGCCCTCGTTTCAGTCCCTTGGCGTTTGGGGATACTGGGTTCTGGCCTTTTTCGTTTTCCTGCAAGCGTTTGCCCTGACCAGCGCATTAAGCCCGGCGACGGTTTTCGTGGTTTTTGCCGGGGCTCTGGCCGCGCACGGCGTTTACGACCTGGGCGACATGATTTGGTTTGTCGGCATCGCCGACACCGTCGGGGCGGATTTGGGGTATCGGCTGGGCGGTCGCTCGAAGACCTGGATGCAGGACAAACGTTGGTATCCCTGGCAGCAATCGCTCGCGCGGAGCGGTCGGTTTTTCGAGTCTTTTGGTGGGTTGGCACTCGTTTTTGGGCGTTTCGTCCCGCTGGGGGCCTTTGTGCCGCTGGTGGCGGGCATCGTCGCGATGCCGGCGCGAAAATTCATGGCGTGGAACATTGCCGGTGGGTTTGCCTATGCCATCGTTCTGGTGCTGGTGGGGTACTTCTTCGGGTCGACGCTCGATCTTGTGTCGGCGACGATGACACGGGTGGGTGTGTTCTTTGTCGCTATGTTGGCAGCACTTGCGTTGCTGTGGTTCCTTGCGGTCAGGTTCCGGCGTGCGATCCCGTTTCTTGTTTCTGTTGCGGGCTCGGCGGCGCGTGGTATCGGTGAAAACCCGGATTTTCGCGCGCTTGCAGCAAAGTATCCGCGAACCTTCCGGTTTGTGGCGGCGCGGTTTTCACCGAAGCGTTTCAGTGGATTGCCCAGCAGCTTGTTTCTGGTGGGGTTCGTCTATTTTTTCACACTCTTCGTTGGCTCGACCCTTGGATTTGTCCTGAATTCAGATGTTGCCCAAATTGACATTCGCATTGCCAACCTCGTGTTTGCGTTCCGCGATTCCCGGCTGGTCCTGGGTTTCACCTATGTCACCGCGCTTGGCGCGTGGCAGACGGTGGTGATCCTGTTGATTGGTGTTTCCTGCTTGCTGGCCCTGTCGCGGCGCTTTTGGGTTGTTCCGGTTCTGTGGCTGGTTGTGGTCGGCAACCAGATGTCCGTGACAATCCTTAAGCTGTTGTTCGCGCGTCCGCGACCGGAACTGGCCGTTTATGTCGAAAACAGCTTTTCCTTTCCAAGCGGTCACGCCGCCGTCAGTGTGGCGTTCTTTGGGTTCCTGACATATTTCGCGGCGCGTCAAAAAGCTGCACCCGCCATCGTTTCGCTGCTGCTTGGGGCCAGCCTGATATTCCTGATCGGTTTCAGCCGCATTTACCTTGGCGAGCATTATCTTTCGGATGTGCTCAACGGCTATCTGATCGGGGCGTTATGGGCGTTTGGCGGTATCTGGTATCTTGAGTGGCGTCAGAGCACCGCGTTGGTCTCTCGATCCGCAGGGCCCGGTATGACCGGTTTTGGCGTCGGTCTGGTCACGTTGGCCCTGGCAGGCCTGATGGTGGCGACCTACGAACCAACGCCGGCCAACGTGGCAAAGACATTGCCCCGCAAACTGGGCAACAGCGTCGAACAGGCTTTTTCGCAAGGCCGGATCGCGGGGTTTTCGGAATCGTTGACCGGCAGGCGCCAGCAACCGATCAGCTTGATCCTTCTTGCCGGCAGCCAACAGGCGCTGATATCCGTTTTCACCCGCGCGGGATGGAATGTCGCCGCGCGCCCCGGTTTTCGATCGCTTCGAAGGGCCGCATTTGCGGCCTGGTTCGGGCAGGAGTATCCGGCGGCACCCGTGACCCCGTCCTTTTGGCAGGGCAAGCCTCATGTCGTTGCTTTTGAACGCGAAACAAGTGACGCGAGTTTACGCCAAAGACATCACACGCGATTCTGGAACAGCGGATACGTCACCCCGGACGGCAAGATGATCTTCGTTGGGACCGCCAGTTTTGACGACCGGTTGAAGGGGGGCATCACCCATCACATCGACCCCAATATCGACGCCGAACGCGATCTGGTCGAAATGTCATTGGGCCAGATCGAAAACATTGGAAAGCCACGCCGGTTTCGGTTGCTGGCACCGACCCTGGGCGCAAACATGACGGGCGATCCATTTTTCACCGACGGTCTGGCGATCGTTTTGGAGGTCAAATGATGCCCGCGCCGCGGTGCCCGCATGAAAACGGCGCGTTCCCTCCTGTTCCGAAATACCTGCCGTTAATAAAAACGCGACTCGCTTTTGGCAATGATTTGGCATAGACGGGCGCTCGTATGACGGGCGCGGACGTTTGGACGAAAACAAGAGAAACCACATGAGCAGACATTTTGCCGCGACCCGCGAGATATCTTATGCCGTCACCGCGCGGACGCGGCGGGGCCGTGTTCTGATCCGAACGGTCGAGAACGCCACGGGGCGGCTCAAACTGATCCGACGGGCCCGCGGGTACGAACGCGAAGTCGCAAAGGGGCGCGACTTCTGGGATGTCGTTCCGGAGCGGTACAAAATTTCGCTCGAAGTCATCTCGGGCGCGCTTGACAATATCCCCAAATCCGGGCCTGTCGTTTTGCTGGCGAACCATCCTTACGGCATTCTCGACGGGTTGATGCTGGGGCAGATCCTGTCGCGCTCGCGCGGGGATTTTCGCATATTGGCGCACAAGGTCTTTGCCAGGGCCGAAGACATCAACGACGTCATTCTTCCGATCAGTTTCGACGAGACGCGCGAAGCGGTTTCAGTCAACCTCAACACGCGAAAACTGGCGCTGGAATACCTGAAGGGCGGCGGTGCCGTGGGTGTATTCCCGGGGGGGTCGGTTTCCTCACCCCGGCGCATGCTGGGGTTTCCCATGGATCCGGCCTGGCGTACGTTTACCGCCAAAATGATCGCCAAATCGGGCGCCACCGTGGTTCCCGTTTTCTTTGAGGGACACAATTCGCGGCGTTTTCAGATTTTCGGACGTCTGAACCGAACGTTGCGCACGGCCCTGCTGATCAACGAGTTCAAACGCCGCAACAACCGGCCTGTCCGGGTCGCCATTGGAAAGCCCCTTGAGCGCGCGGATCTCGAGGCCTTTGCGAAGGCCCCGAACGAGATGATGGAATTCTTGCGAACCTGTACCTATGATCTCTCCTCAAAGCCTGTTAATTGTGAGGAATACGGGTTCGATTTCTGAGCGAAATCAGGGGGTCACATGACGGTCGGCATATTCGATTCAGGTTTGGGCGGGCTGACCGTCTATCGGGAAATCAACGCGCTGATCCCCGATCAGAGCCTGATTTATTTTGGTGACAACGCCAAGGCGCCTTACGGGGTCCGGGACGCTGACGATATCTATCGGCTGACCTGCGCCGGGGTGGAGCGTTTGTTCGAGGCGGGATGTGATCTGGTCGTTCTGGCCTGCAATACCGCCTCGGCGGTGGCGCTCCGGCGCATGCAGGAAGAATGGGTGCCTGCCGACAAACGCGTGCTCGGTGTTTTCGTGCCGCTGATCGAGGCCTTGACCGAGCGCGACTGGGGCGACAATTCCGCACCGCGCGAAGTGGGTGTCCGGCATGTTGCGCTGTTTGCGACCCCCTCGACCGTGGCAAGCCGCGCCTTTCAGCGCGAACTTTCCTTCCGCGCCATCGGTGTCGATGTCGAGGCGCAACCCTGCGGAGGTCTGGTCGACGCGTTGGAGGAGGGTGACACTGCGCTGGCCGAGGCCCTCGTCCGCAGCCATGTCGACGCGCTTAAACGCAGGATGCCGACCCCTGAGGCCGCTGTTTTGGGGTGCACCCATTTTCCAATGCTGCACGACGTTTTTGAACAGGCGCTCGGCGATGGCATCCGGGTGCTGTCGCAGGGGGAAATCGTCGCGGCAAGCCTGATCGATTACCTGCAGCGTCATCCGGAATTCGCCGATAACGACAGGACGGCCGCCTTCCTGACGAGCGGTGACCCGCGCGGCGTTTCCGATCAGGCGACACGATTCCTGCGACAAGATATCCGATTTGATCCTGCGTGATTGCAGTCGCCCGCATATTGACGTAAATCGCGCACATAAAGATCAGGGGCCGGCACGCCATGTCCGCAACAAGAAAAATCGCCATACTGGGGGCTTCGGGGTATACGGGGGCCGAGCTGGTGCGCCTGATCGCATGCCATCCGCAGCTGGAAATCGCCGCCCTTTGCGCTGATCGCAAGGCCGGGCAGGCGATGGCGGATGTGTTCCCCCATTTACGGCACCTGGCTCTGCCGCGCCTGCAAAGAATAGAGGATGTCGATTTTTCGGCGGTCGATCTGGTGTTTTGTGCCTTGCCCCACGCCACCAGCCAGCAGGTGATTCTGGGACTGCCGAACACGGTGAAGATCGTCGATCTGTCCGCCGATTTCAGGCTTCGCGATCCGGATGAATACGAAAAATGGTACGGGCGGCCCCACGCCGCGCCGGAATTGCAAAAAGAGGCGGTTTACGGGCTGACGGAATTTTACCGCGCGGACATTCAGACGGCGCGGCTGGTGGCCGGGACCGGGTGCAATGCGGCGACGGGACTGCTGCCGGTCTTGCCGCTGCTTGCCGCTGCGGTGATAGATCCTGACGACATCATCATCGATCTGGCCACCGGGGTGTCCGGGGCTGGACGTTCGGCCAAGGAAGGGTTGCTCCACAGCGAGGTATCCGAAGGGTATCGCGCCTACAATGTCGCAAAACACCGTCATCTGGCGGAATTTGATCAGGAATTCAGCAAAATATCCGGCCGCCGTGTGAACGTCACCTTCACGCCGCATTTATTGCCCCAGAACAGGGGGATACTGGCGACAGTTTATGTTCGCGGGGCCGCGGATTCCGTCTATGAAACGCTGGTGGAGAAGTATTCGGACGAGCCGTTCGTCGAGGTCCTGGCGTTTGGAGACTCCCCGGCGACGCAGCATGTGCGGGGGTCGAATTTTTGTCATCTTGGCGTGATACCGGACCCCGTTTCCGGGCGGGTGATGGTCTTTTCGACGCTGGACAACCTGACCAAAGGCTCCTCCGGTCAGGCGTTGCAGAATGCGAATTTGATGTTGGGTTTTGATGAAACGAGCGGGTTGATGATGCCCCCTTTATTCCCGTGAGGTGATATGGCTATCGGTGGACTGAAGAAAAAGAGACGGATTCAACTGATCCTGATGGCGATGCTCTTTTTGGTGCTCGCGACAGGGTTGATAGGGTATGCGCTGCGCGACGGGATATCATATTTCCGGTCCCCCAGCCAGGTGTTGACCGACCCGCCCTCGGCAACCGAGGTTTTTCGTATCGGCGGGCTGGTGGCCGATGGATCGCTTCTAAGGGGGCAGGGCGAAACGGTTGTTTTTGACGTGACGGACGGCGCGGCGACGGTCAAGGTGACGTTCAGCGGCATTCTTCCGGACCTGTTCAAGGAAGGGACCGGCATGATCGCGACCGGACAGATGGCTGGCGATACGTTCCAGGCAACTGAAATTCTTGCGAAACATGACGAAAACTACATTCCCCGCGAAGTCGTGGATGCATTGAAGGAACAGGGGCTGTACCAGCCTGCGAACGATCAGTGAAAGATTTGTTAACCTGGGCGGACCAGAGTTCCGGCGCAATTCAAATGCGTCAGGTGGGTCATGCAGTCTGTCAGGAAAATCGCCGAAGAGATTGTTCGCCGCGAGGGCGGATATGTCGATGATCCCGACGATCCCGGGGGCGCAACCAACAAGGGTGTGACCATCGGAACCCTGAAACGGCTGGGGCTGGATCTGAACGGCGATCATGTGATCACAAAATCGGACCT
>CAYXNM010000125.1:0-7517 GCA_964466385.1 uncultured Rhodobacter sp.
TTGTCACGGTTTTGAGCGAAGATTCACAAGGGAGGAATGGCGCACCGGGGAGGATTCGAACCCCCGGCCCCCTGATTCGTAGTCAGGTACTCTATCCAGCTGAGCTACCGGTGCGTCGGCGTGGGATTTAGCGCTGGCCACCGGTCAATGCAAGGGCGAATTACCCGTCCGCCTGGTTTGTCAATCCGGGTTTGGGAAGGGTTATGCAAAACCGCGTGCCTTTGGCGCCGCTTTCTTCAAGCTCCAGCCGCCCGCCATGTCCGGCCACCAGTTCCCACGCGATCGCCAGACCAAGCCCCGATCCGCCCTTTCGCATCCCACCCTCAAAGGGCGTGAACAGTTTTTCGAGCGCTTTTTGTGGAATTCCGGGGCCGGAATCCTGCAAGCGTATGGTCCAGACCTGCCGATCCTGTCCGGCCGAGATCGTCACATTGCCCGGCGCGCTGGTCGCAGCAATCGCCTGGCGTGCGTTCCTTGCAAGGTTGGACAGGACGCGAAAGAGCTGCTCGCGGTCGGCCAGGATCTTCAGCCCCTCGGGAATATCGGTCCTGAACGCAATCACCCCGTCCGCGACGGCCAGCATTTCGCCTTCCACCACATCGGCAACGACCTCCGCCAGAGGAAACTCCGATACCGTCGGGGGGGGTTCCTCGGCCTTACCGAAGGTCAATGTGCTTTCGCACAGATGGACCGCCCGGGTCAGCGAGTTGATCAGTTTCGGCGTGGTGCGCACGACCAGGGGGTCGGCGCTCATCTCCATCCGGTCCGCCAGCAATTGGGCCGTCGTCAGCATGTTTCGCAGGTCGTGGCTGATTTTTGCCACCGCCCCCCCCAGAGAGGCCAGTCTTGCCTTTTGCTTGAGCGCGGCACTCAGTTCGATCTGCATGGCGCGCAGGGCTTCCTCCGCCTCGTGCAATTCTGTGATTCCCGCACTTGGGATGATGATCTGCGAAACATCCTCGGGCGCTTCCTTGTAGGCCGTGATATACCTGACAACCCTTGATATGGGCGCGACCAGGAACCGCCTGACCGCAAAGAACAAAAGGGCCGCCGTAATGACCGAAATGGCCGCGGACAACAACAGGATGCGGCGTCCATAGTCCAGCATTTGCGCGCGCATTTCGCGGGTGTGCAAGGTGACCTCGATCAACTGGCCCGCCTGCTTGACCGGCGCCCCTATGACCCGGATCGAGCGGTCCTTCGTGTCAAAAAGCCGCAAGACCGCGTCGCGCATGAGAACCCAGGGAGACGCGTCGCGCAAATCGAACGACGCCGTTATCGATTCAGGCATCGGCGAGGACAACACAAGCTCGCGCATGGCATCGCGCTGCAATACGACGTTCATGATGCCGGCGTTTTCCAACAGCTCGCGTTCAAGGTCGGGGTCGACCATCTGGTCGACGTTGGCCAGCACGCTGAGAGAGGCGATCTGCCCACGCTCCAGCCGCGCCTGCATATAATCCTCGCGGAATCGCGCGACCGAGGGGACAAAGATCAGGACCTCTGCCAGCATGACAAAGATGACGGTCAACAACAGGAACCGCCCGGAAAGCGAATTCAGAAACATCTGCGCTGTCCTTTCCTTTGCTGTCCCTGCTTATGTGGCCATCGATCCCGTGCGGCGCAAGGATAGGCCGCTTAGAACCGCTGAACCAGCCAAATGAACCTCTTTACCCAGTCATTCTCAAAAAGGCGCGGGCTGAAATAGGCACCAGCCACACGTTTGTTGATCTCGGCAAGCGTCGGATAGGGCGTGACCATGGCGGCGACGGCGCTCATTTTCAGCTTGTTGGCGATGGCGAGCGACCAGACCGAAATCAGACCCCCCGCCTGCGCCCCGACGATCGAGGCCCCAACCGGGCGGCCCTTGACCACCATGACCTTGATGCGCCCCGCGGTCGTCCCGTCGGCCTGCGCACGGTCGTTGTCGGCATAATCAAAACGCACGACTTCAAGCTTTTCGCCGAACTTTTCGCGCGCTGCGGCTTCGGAAAGCCCCACATGCGCAAGCTCGGGGTCGGTATAGGTCGCCCAGGGGATATGCGCGGTCGTCGATTTGGAGGGCAGACCAAACAGGGCCGACCGGATGACAATGCCCGCATGATACCCGGCCATATGGGTAAATTGCGGCCCTCCGGCAACGTCTCCGATGGCGTAAATCCGGCGATTCGTTGTTTTCAGCGCAGCATCGACCTTGATCGAGGCGCGGTCGTATTCAACCCCCGCAACCTCCAACCCCAGTTCCGTGATGTTGGGTTTACGTCCGACAGCAACCAGCAGATGTGTCCCCTTGACGGTCGTGCCATCTGACGTCGCGACCGAAATCGCACCGGCCTTTCCGCTGACTTCGGACACTTGCGCGCCTTCCAAGATTTTCAACCCCTCGCCCCGCAAGCGGGCAAGGGCGATCTCGGCCATCTCTGGGTCATCCTTGCCAAGCGCCCGCAATCCTTCCAGCACGGTCACTTCCGAGCCGAGCCGCAGATGCGCTTGCGCCAGTTCAAGCCCAATGGGACCGCCGCCAATGACGATCAGGTGGCCGGGGCGTTCACGCAGGTCGAAAATCGTCTCGTTGGTTTCATAAGGGACCGTGTCGAGCCCCGTTATCGGCGGCACCAGCGGCCCCGAGCCGGTCGCAATCACAAACCGACGCGCGCGGATGCGGGTATCGCCTGCGACCAGTACGCGCCGCGAGGTGAACCGCCCATATCCCTTGACCACCCGCACGCCTAGGCTTTCAAACCGCTCGACACTGTCATGGGGCGCGATCGTGTCAATAACCTTTGCCACGTAATCCTTGGCGGCGCTGTAGTCGACCGTGGGCGTGACCGGGGTGATGCCAAACGGCGCTCCACGGGTCATCGCATGGGCGTTTCGCGCAGCGGCGATCAGCGATTTTGACGGAACACACCCGGTATTCAGACAATCTCCGCCCATCTTCCCGCCTTCGACAAGAACTGTTTTGGCCCCCATCTGGGCTGCCCCCGCCGCCAGCGCCAAGCCGCCCGAGCCACCCCCGATAATACAAATATCCGCCCGAATTTTCTCAGCCATCGCCCAAACCCTTTTTTCTGCCAAACTTCCGAATAACGATCGGAAGTACCGCGAGCACGCTCAAACCAAGGATCGGACCCAGGATTTGCGGCTCGAAAATCACGCCTAAGTCCGGGGAGTCCCCGCGTGCGAAAACCTCGCCCAGCCCAACCCCGATCCAGGTCAGGATAATGCCCCCGGGGATAATTCCGAAGAATGTCGTGAACACAAAGCGCGACAACCTGACCCCGACCAGCGCGGGGATGAGATTGGCGGCAAAAAAGGGAATGGCCGGCACGAGGCGCATCAGGAACAGATAGGAAATCTCGTTTTCCCGAAGACCTTCGCGAAACCGCCCGATCGTACCCTCTGAGGATTCAAGTTTACCGGCGAGGTAATTGCCCAGCCCGTACCTTGCCGCAAGAAAGATGATCACGGCCCCGATGGTTGCAGACGTGACGTTGATCATTACCCCGGCCGTCAGCCCAAACAGGAACCCGCCCGTCAGCGAGGCAATGGTCGCCCCCGGAAGGGAAAACGCAACAATCGTGATATAGATCGCCATGAACCCAAGCACGGCAAGAACGTAATTCTGATCACGAAACTGGTTCAGTGCATCCCGGTGTTCACGCAGGCTCTCAAAACTCAGGTAATCCCCCAGCGTGAAGAACCCGGCAATTGCGGCGAAGAGGATCACCAGCAGCGGCAGGAGGCGTCGCAATGAAATGCTGCCTTGAGGTTTTGGCGTCGTCATGTACCAGCCTTTCCGCGCTGCTCTCCGGTTTACCCTATCTGGCCTTTATCCCTTGTCCAGCGATAGGGGCCTCACGCCGCCTTGATCGCCGGTGAACGAATGTTTCAACAACCCAGCGGCCGGATCGAAAAACCCGTGGCAAAACGGCGATTTCCACGCAAATGGCGCAAGAATCAGCGTTCGCGTGAATTGACTTCCTATCAAGCGCGACTTAAACAGCGGCTTCTGAACGACACGGCCTTCGAATCCTTGACGATTTGGGCCATTCTGAGCCGGAGCTGGACTATGAAACGCACCTATCAGCCGAGCAATCTTGTTCGCAAGCGCCGCCACGGTTTCCGTGCGCGCATGGCGACCAAAGCTGGCCGCAAGATCCTCAATCGCCGCCGTGCGCAGGGACGCAAGGAATTGTCCGCGTAAGCGGCAAGACCTGAAAGCCGAAAGCATGACACCGCCGGGGGCGACACAGGCAGGCCAGAAGGGCCGGGCCGGTGCGCCGCGACCGGCGGTTTCTTTATGTCCGGTCGAAACCCTGAAAAACCGGCCCGATTTTCTGGCGGCGAACAAAGGGTTGCGGCAGGGAACACCCGCCTTTTTGCTGCAAGCGCGAAAACGACAGCCGGGTGATGGCGCGCCGGGGGTGGTCCGGGTCGGCTTTACCTGCTCCAAGAAGGTCGGCAACGCCGTTGCCCGCAACCGCGCCAAACGACGCCTGCGCGCCCTGGCACAGGCGGTGTTGCCCATTGAAGGACAACCGGGTTGGGACTACGTTCTGATCGGACGCGCAAACATTACGGCCAGTCGCGCCTCAAAGGACATGCAGTCCGACCTGAGCGCGGCTCTTTCAAGGATCCATCGCCCGAAATGACACCGCTTGCTTTTGTCATATCCCTGCCCGTGCGGGCCTATCGCCTGATCGGCAGTCCGTGGGTCGGCCATGGCTGCCGGTATCAGCCGACCTGCTCGGCCTATGCGCTTGAGGCGCTGGAAAAGCACGGCGGGATCAAGGGCACGTATCTGGCCGCCAAACGGATCGGCCGGTGCCATCCTTTGGGACACAGCGGATATGATCCCGTCCCGCCGCGAAAAGACTGATGCTTGAAACTGAACCCGAGATTCACCCCTTATTTCGCGGCGCCCCCAAAACCACCGCGTTTCGGAAATTGCGGAAAAGGATGGTCCGCCAAACGCGTGAGGCGATCGAGGCATATTCGATGGTTCAACGGGGCGCGCGCTGGCTGGTTTGTCTGTCCGGTGGCAAGGACAGCTACACGATGCTGGCGGTCCTGCACGAACTGAAATGGCGCGGGCTCTTGCCCGTTGATATCCTTGCCTGCAATCTGGATCAGGGTCAGCCGGGGTTTCCGGCGACGATCCTGCCAGAATTCCTGAAAACGATGGGTGTGAGACACCGCATCGAATATCAGGACACCTATTCGATCGTGAAATCCAAGGTGCCAAAGGGCCGTACCTATTGCGCCATGTGTTCGCGGCTGCGGCGCGGCAACCTTTACCGGATCGCGCGCGAAGAAGGGTGCAGCGCCATCGTTTTGGGGCATCACCGGGACGACATTCTCGAAACCTTTTTCATGAACCTGTTTCACGGGGGCCGTCTGGCGACCATGCCGCCAAAGCTGCTGAACGAAGAGGGCGACCTCTTTGTCTATCGGCCTTTGGCAAACGTGGCCGAAGCAGATTGTGCCAGGTTCACCCAGGCACTGAACTATCCGGTCATTCCCTGCGATCTTTGCGGCAGCCAGGACGGATTGCAGCGCCAGCAGGTCAAGGCGATTCTGGATCGCTGGGAAAGGGATGCACCCGGACGGCGCCGGGTCATGTACCGCGCGCTGGCAAACGCCCGGCCCAGCCACCTGCTTGACGCCGAATTGTTCGATTTTGCCGCGCTCTCGCGAACAGGTTCTGACGAAGTCCCATAAAATTGCAATCAAATGCCCGAAAATTCCCGGCGCGAATTAACCTTCTGATCAGCCTGCAATTGATAGGTTTTCAGACGTCGGGGGTTTCCCCGTATGTGCCGGGGGAAAGACGATCAAGCGCGCTGCAAAAAACTTGACGGGAATACGGCAGCGACTTGCCGAGTTCCAATTGCTCAGTTTTCTGCCGTTGCTCCTCGTCATCGCCTACTGGATCGAATCCGAGGCTGTTCTTTTTGTCGTCAGTTTCATGTTCCCGCTGCTGCTGGCCTTTCAGACCCTGCTCAAACCCCCGGTGGACCCACGGCACCGGCCACGCGAGCAACCCCGTGTCACCGACACACTCACCGGATTGTCCACACGCGGCGTCGCCATGCAGTGCCTTGCGGAATTTCTTCAGTCCGAACGGGGATCCGGGCGCGAGGCGGCGGTGCTCCATGTGAATATCGACCAGTTCCGGTTGATCAATGACCGCTTTGGGCTTGAAGCGGGCGACGGCATTTTGGCGGAAATTGCCGAGCGAATAAGCGGATGCGTGCGCGATCAGGATGTTTCCGCACGGATCGACGGAGATGTTTTCGCGGTTGTGCTCTCTCCGATTCGCAAGTCCGACATCGCGACGTCTCTGGCCATAGCCGACCGGATCAAAGCCGAAATATCGCGCCCCTTCAGCGTCGACCAGGTGACCTGCCACATGACCTGCTCGATCGGAATATGCCTGTCCAGCCGTGCCCCCAGTCGCGATGTCGAATCGATTTTCGCAAGCGCTGAAACGGCCCTCAAGCTCGCGCAGAAAGAGGGGCCCGACGCCACCCGCAGCTTTTCACCGAAGATGCGCCGGGAAGCCCAGAAACTGCGGAGCCTTTCCGCCGAACTGGACGCAGCTTTGGAAAACGGGCAGATCAGGCCCTATTTCCAGCCCCAGATCTGCGCTGATTCCGGTGAACTGGCCGGGTTTGAGGCGCTGGCCCGCTGGGAGCACCCCGAAAATGGCGTTGTTCTGCCGGGTTTGTTCCTGAATGCAATCGAGAGCGGCGGAAAATCCGAGCGTCTGGGTGAAGTCATACTTTATCATGCCTTGACTGCGCTGAAAGCCTGGGACCGGGCAGGTTATCGCGTGCCCAGCATTGGGGTCAATTTCTCGTCTTCTGAATTGCGCAATCCCAAGCTCGTCGAAAAAATAAAGTGGGAGGTTGATCGGTTTGAAATCGCCCCCCACCGGTTGACGATAGAGATACTGGAAGACGTGGTCAGCGACCACGACGACGATGTCGTGACCCGTAATATTCGCGCCCTGGCCGCGCAGGGATTCGGGATCGACCTTGACGATTTTGGAACCGGCCATGCCGCCATTGCAAATATTCGCCGGTTCGCGGTCAATCGCATCAAGATCGACCGAAGCTTTGTCATGGGAATTGACAAGGACACCGAACAGAAAACCCTGACCTCCGCGATCATCCGCATGGCGGAAAGTCTGGGCCTGGAAACCCTGGCGGAAGGTGTGGAAACCATTTCAGAACAAGCTTTGCTGGCCGATCTGGGATGCAGGTATCTGCAAGGGTTCGGCATCGGTCGCCCCATTCCTTTTGATCAGACCCTTCCATGGATGCAGGATCACCGCAAGAAACTCGACAAAGGCAACGATTCGATGCAGCAGGCCGGTTAACGGGTGCCGCAACACGCCGAATTGATGCGTGCCTGACCTTGGGAATTAACCGAAATGCTCTTGACCTTTCTGGTCCACATCTGTTGAAACCACCTATCTGAAAACATCGGGTGGACATGGGAATGGACGA
>CAYXNM010000126.1:0-7511 GCA_964466385.1 uncultured Rhodobacter sp.
AACAGCTATAGAGATGGGCGCCCAGACCAGTACAGCGTTTCGGCTGAGAATGTCAGGCCCGGCAGATCATTTCAGACGCAGTTGAGCAACGACGCGCAGGGTGCCTTTTCCCAAGTTGTATTTCTGGATCGTCAGATGCTGAACCGGAAGTTTGTACAATGCGTTGACGCGCGAGGTTAGCCGCGCCTTGTCTGTCAGATCGTCAACAGTGATCTGATCCAGTGTAACATCGACTGTCAATGTGGGTTTGATCAACCATAAACTGTCCAACAACACCGCGGCCAGCAGGATCACCAGATTGCACATAACAAGCAAAAGATAATCGGGGAAAGAAATGCCGTTGATTAGGGCCAGCGCTATCACCCCAAACAGATATCCGACCTCGATTTTGGCAATGTTGACGCTGCGCAAGGAAATGATCGACAAGACCGCAAAAAGCGCAAATCCGGCCGCGATATTTATTTCCGTTAGGGTCATTGCGATCACGATGGTAAACAGGAACGCGTTAAACAATCCCAGCGTCACGGCCATGTCACGGTCGCCGTGGCGGCGGTAGTAAATGAGAAACACAAAAACATATGCGGCAACGGCGTCGATCAACAGATCACGCAAAAAATCAAGATAGTCAAAAACCATGGTCTTCACCTCGACTACGGGTCGCGTTTTCCGGTTTTACGGTCCAGGCAACAACGACCGGATCATTCCAACCGGAACTATCAGATAACTGGCAGGCAGCCCTTTGCTTCGGTCACCATCATCGCTGACGAGCAACAGGTAGTCACGCCCCTTGTGCCGAATTTGCGTAATACCTTCGGTTTTTTTCAAATCCAGCCCCGGAACCGGCAGGCCATGGGCGGGGCTGTCTTTTTTTCCATCCCATATCCAGAGATGAAAACTCCTGTCTGACGCCCCTTTCTTGTCCGCCTTCTGGGCCGCCAGAATATAGGCATCGATCGCGGGAACAAAGCTCATGGCGCGAATGCCCTGATCGTTCATATCCAGCCGGATCATTTCGGGCGCAAACCGGGGGGTTTGCCCCAAAAAAATACCGTTCGGGTTTTCCAGCGTAAGGATAAGCGTCCGCTTGCTGACCACCGGGCCGCGTAGGCCTATGAAAAGCTTTTGACCGGTCCGGTCGAAACATAAGCCCTCAATGTTCAATCCCAACCGGCCCTTCGCGAAATCGGAACGCGCACTTTTGGCCAGTTCTGGATAGGCGGCAAGAATATCATCAAGCAAGCCGGAATAGACGCCAAATTCGCTGATCCTGTCGTTGTCAAATCGCAGCCGCACCAACCTTTTACGGGATTTCCGCTGCTTGCCGGAACGGGTGCGCGAAAACGAGGTTGTGGCAAAAAGCACCCCCGCGCCATCCATTGCAAGACCTTCCAGATCTTCAAGGCGCGGCAGGGACCGGGTTGTCCACACCTTGCCCGACGGGCGTTTTGCCCCTGCAGGCGTTCGGGTGCTGTAAGCCAGTGCATCGCCATTGGCAGAAAGGTTGAAGGTGCCAAACGGAGTGCTTGCTTCGTCCTGCACCAGAAAAATGCGCCCGTCCGGCAACTGACGAATTGCCGACGGTTCAAAAACGCCATCCTTCCCATCCGGGTAGGCAAAACTGCGCCAACTGTCTGCCCATGCCGTGAAAGGCACCAAAACCAAAAAGGCCGCCACCAGAACGAAAACAGGTACCACGTTTGCGTGATTTGCGCCTGTCGGACGTGTGAATAACATTTCAGCTCCATACATTTTCAAACCGCGACAAATGCCATTCGCTTCGCTATCAAGAACACTAAGCACCAGAGAGATTTTCGCAACCTCGCGCTTTGCACCGGCAATGCCGGCGCCCGGGCCGCGAGGTTCGAGCCGGTCTAGAAACAACGGCCCCCCAATGCCAGAATCAGGTCCACCTTTGTGGCGACGGATGGAGGCTTAAGGGATAGCTGAAGCGGCCTTTTGTCCAGAGAACGTTAGCTCCCGGACCCATTCCCTCCGCCATTCCGACCGAGAGGAACCCCGGTCGAACTTTCTCTGACAGGCGGGAGGGTAATGACGGAATGACCGGATTCCTCATTTGCTGGCGAGGGGCAATCCAGTGCCGAGAAGCTGCAAGACTGGGTCGTCAATTGAGCCGCCGCCGCGAATTCCTGTAATTTGGACTATACCGAGGATTTGTTCTTTTCTTGCTCGGAGCCGGCTGAATTAGCCGGCTGCAAGCTGACGGATCAAGCTTCAGTCAGACGGTCCCAGAAGGTTTCCACCAGCACCGAGCTTGTTCCGGCGTTGCGAAATGCCAGAATGTCAAGAATCATCGGCTGAGCATCCAGATCAACTGCTTTGACGAGTCCTTGCGCGGTTTCGTCCTTGACGCTGCTTTCGGGAAGCCAGCCGACGCCATTGCCAGCGACAATCATTTTCTTGTTGGCCTCGGACACGGAGTTTTCGTAAACTGTTCTCAATTTGATCCGCTTTGGCAACGCCGCCAAAGCCAGGGTTTGCATTTTACCCAGAAAGCAGTCGGATGAATAAGCCACCAAGGAAATTGTGGCCTGTTCGGTATTTGCAAAGGCTTCGACGATTCCCTCGCCCGCTTTAGTGGTCGCGCCGAACAACCGAAACGGATCAGACTCGATTTTTTTGGACAGGAACTGACCGGAACTCAGAATCGGTGGGCCGTCCCGATGAGAATAGCTGAAAGCAATATCGCAACGACCAAGCACAATGGATTCGATGCAGTCGTGAAAGTTGGTGGCGTTCATACGCACCGCATTTTTCTGGTCACCCAATCCACTGCGTGTCAGAATGTCGGGGAGCGTATGGAGGGCGATGGAATGCAGGGCGCTGATGTTGATGCAGTCGCTGCCAACAGCCTGCTGTTGTCGGCATTCGTCCCTTAACCGATAGGTTTCGCGGGTCAGCTCGCGCCCTGTTTCAAGAAATGTCTCACCGCCTTTAGTCAGACCCACCGGATAGCTACTTCTGTCAATCAGCTCGACCCCGACCCAGTTTTCCAAGGCGCGTATCCTGCGACTGAATGCCGGTTGCGTAATGTTTCGTGCGGCGGCGGCGTTAGAAAAATTGCGTGTCCGCGCCAGTTCAATGAAGTCTTCGATCCAGAGGATTTCCATGAAGGTTATACCTTTTTTGCATAACACATCAGCATACAGCATTGGTAACCAGCCGCAAGCTATGGCACCTCGAATGAGCGGATTTAAGAGTTATCATGGGAGAAATGAATGAAACAGTTCGTCAATACAATTGCCGCCTCGATTGCGTGCCTCAGCGTGGGAACCGGCGCAATCGCGGGTACCTGCAGCAATGACACCTGGACCAAAATCATGGAGCGCGGCAAGATTGTCGTGGGCGTAAAAGCTGACACGAAGCCCTGGGGCTTCCTGAACACCGACGGCAACCTGATCGGCATGGAAGCAGACATGGCGCAAGAAGTGGCCGATATTCTTGGTGTCGAGCTTGAACTTGTGGGCGTTCAGTCGTCCAACCGGATGCAGTTTCTTGAGCAGGGTAAGATCAACCTTATGATCGCCACTATGTCAGATCGCGCCGATCGTCGGAAAATCGTTGGGGTTGCACTCCCTAACTATTACACTTCGGGCACCAATGTCATGGCACCGACTGCCGTAGGACTTAAAGACTGGTCTGACCTTAAAGGCAAACCAGTTTGCGGCAAGCAGGGTGCGTTTTACAACAAGATTGTCGAAGAGCGTTACGGCGCCACGGTCATCGCATTTACCGGCAATGCCGAAGCAAAACAGGCTCTGCGAGACAAAAAATGCGTGGCCTGGGTTTACGATGACAGCTCCATCGCGGCTGACTTGGCGTCAGGTGAATACAGCGACTATGAAATGCCGCTGGTGACCGAAGATGACAACCCCTGGGCCTTGGCGGTCCCTTTGGGCGAAGAACAATGCATCTTTGGCAATGTCCTGTCAGGCATTCAGTATAACTGGTTGCAATCCGGACATCTTTTAGAGCTTGAGGCCAAATGGGGCATTCAGGAAAGCGCGTTTCTGGTTTCTCAAAAAGAGCGTTTCAAAGACTGGCTGGAGGATTAATCCAGCCGCTCTTCCTGGTCACCGGCCGGTTTATCGGCCGGTGAATTCATTTTAGCGGAAAACACTCATGATTGATTTCATTCAGGCCTTTTTCCTGTCACTGGCCGAAACGCACCCGAAATGGAACTTCATATTCTTTCATGACCCAACCCAATGGGGGCGGTTGGTCAGCGGTCTTTTCGTCACGGTAAATCTGTCGATCACATGTGTGATCTTCAGTGTCGTTATTGGCGTTGTTGGCGCTTGGGCGCAGGGATCCCAATCTGCATTACTGCGCTGGTCGGTGCAGGGTTACATACAGTTTTTCCGCAACACGCCTCCGTTGATCCAGTTGCTTTTCTTCTATTTTGCACTAGGCCAATTTACGCCCACAGTCACCGGCCCAGACGGATGGACAGAGCAGCCGATCATTTCAAATGTCGGGTGGGCGATCATTTCGCTATCGTTTTTTGCTGGAGCTTTCAATGTAGAGATATTTAGATCCGGCTTGGATTCGGTTCCTGAGGCAACCACCGAGGCTGCGAATTCCCTGGGGATGTCTCGGTTGCAGGCATATATCTATATTGTTTTTCCACTGGCTTTTCGCGTTAGCTTGCCTGCGCTTAACAACAATCTTGTAAATCTGGTCAAGACCACAACTCAGGCGATTGCCATTGCTGTACCTGAACTTCTCTACGAGATGGTATCAATTTGGAACGATTATGCCTCGGCCCAGAATGCGTCAATGCTGGTGCTGTTTGTGATTTACATTGTTCTGGTCGGTCTGCTGGCTTTTGGGATGAACCGCTGGGAGAAAATTCTCCACATGCCGGGTGTTGGAGGGGGCAACCGATGAAGTCGGGTATGAACCTTCGTGGGGAAAGCAATTTCGCGGTCCTGAAAACACCCCGACCAGTACAATTTGACTCTCTTGGGTTTTCAAGGTGGCTTGCCGCTTTGCCCGTCTGGGTGCTGCCGTTGGCCATTGCAATGTTGATGCTGTGGCCCGGCATGGTTCATGCTCAGTCTTTTTATAGCCCTCAAAAGGTGTTTGGAATCTTGCTTAAATGGATGCCACTGTTGGTAACCAAGGGTTTCGTTCTGAACATTCTGATCAGTTTTTTCACGATGCTGATCGGCACTATTGCCGGGGTCTTTTTGGGGCTGGGGCGGGTATCTCACCGCCTGTATGTACGCCGCATATCGTGGTTTTTGGTGCAGCTTTTCCGAAATTCTCCGTGGCTTGTGCTGCTGTTCATTGTGATGCTGACTTTGCCATTTGAAATCGAGATTGGCGGGTTTATCATTCCAGTTCCGGACTGGATGAAGGCGGTCTTTGGTCTCAGCCTGCCGATCATGGCAAACATCGCCGAGATTGTGCGCGGCGCGATCAGGTCGGTGCCCGACGGGCAATGGGAAGCGTCTCAAGCGCTGGCGTTTAGTCGCGGGCAAGTCATGCGGCAGATTATCTTACCACAATGCTTCAAGCGGATGATCCCGCCTTGGATGAACTGGTACGCCATTCTGACCATGGCGACACCTTTGGTGTCATTGTTGGGTGTGACCGAGCTTGTGACCATGTCACGTCAGGCAATGGAGGCCGAAAACAACCACCCCTCGCTATTGGTGCCGTTTTACGGTTTTGCCCTGATTATCTTTTTTGCCTACAGCTATCCGATTGCACGACTGACAATTGCCTTGGAAAAGCGGTTTGCAGTGAAACTTTGAAACAGGGAAAGACCGATGAACGCAGAAAAATGGACAGACCAGAAACCGATCGTTGCGGTCAACAAAGTTTATAAGTCGTTTGGGGCACTGGAAGTGCTGAAAGGTGTGTCCTTTGACGTGATGAAAGGCGAGGTGATTTGCATCATCGGTCCTTCCGGTTCCGGAAAGTCAACCTTGATCCGCTGCATCAATGCGCTGAACAACGTCCAGGGTGGGTCGATCCAAGTAGAAGGTCAGGAAGTGCATGACCCCAATCTTGATATACTAGAATTGCGGAAAAAAGTCGGCATGGTATTCCAGCAATACAATCTGTTCCCTCACAAAACAGCGATTGAGAATATTATGATGGCGCCACTCAAAGTGCTGAAACAAAAGCGAGCGGATGTTGAGGCGCGCGCTCGCTCCCTGATGAAAAAAGTTCGCCTTGAGGGCAAGGAAAATTCCTATCCGGGCGAACTCTCTGGAGGCCAACAACAGCGAGTTGCCATCGCTAGATCACTGGCGATGGAGCCAGATGTGATGTTATTCGACGAAGTGACTGCGGCACTCGATCCGGAAACGGTCAACGAAGTACTGGTGACCATCAGGGACTTGGCCGCCGAGGGCATGACCTGTATTTTGGTGACCCACGAAATGGGATTTGCCCGTGAGGTCGCTGACCATATCTACTTCACGGACCGCGGGGTGATTGTTGAGCACGGCCCCCCGAGCACGTTTTTTGAAAAAGCCAGTGATCCCAGAACCCGGGAGTTTCTGGGCCAAATCCTTTAGGCCACCCACCTCATCTTACGGATATTTCATGCGACAAGTTTATATTAACGGCTCTTTTATGCCCGCAGACAAAGCGACGGTATCCATCTTTGACCGAGGTTTTTTGTTTGCGGATGCGGTTTATGAGGTCACATCGGTACTGGGAGGGAAGTTGATCGATTTTGACGGGCACATGGCGCGTTTGAAGCGGTCTTTGAAGGCCTTGAATATGTCTCAACCGGTTTTATCGGAAGAGTTGAAATCCATCCACCGCGAACTGATTAGACTCAATGGCCTCACCGAGGGTTTGATCTACCTGCAGATTTCGCGCGGCAAAGCCGATCGGGATTTCATAATCCAGGACAAAGGACCTGCGACGATTGTTTTGTTTAGCCAGGAAAAGTCTTTGATTGACAGCCCTCTTGGTCGCAGTGGCCAAAAAGTCATTTCAGTAAAAGATCGTCGCTGGGGGCTGAGCGATATAAAAACAGTCCAGCTTTTGTATTCTTCCCTGATGAAATCAGCCGCGAAAAAACAAGGTGCCGACGACGTCTGGTTTCAAAACGAGGGGTTTGTCACCGAGGGGTCATCAAGCAATGCGTTCGTCGTTACACCCACAGGTACCATCGTCACGCGCGACCTTTCAGAAAAAATTCTGCCAGGTATTACACGATCGGCGGTCATTAAATGCGCGGCATCACTTGATATGGAGATCGAAGAACGACCCTTTTCTTTGGAAGAAGCATTGAAAGCAAAGGAAGCATTTTGCACGTCGGCCACAAGTTTCGTCACACCGGTTATCGAAATTGATGGCGTTGTGATCGGCGACGGTAAGCCAGGACAGGTTTCTCGACAGCTTCGTAGAATCTACGTTGAAACCAGTCTTGCAGCTGGGATCTGAATATTCGGTCCCGCATTTTTTAGGGACTCCTGGAATCACGAACCAGAGAACGTTCGCTCCCAGGCCCATCCGCTCCGCCA
>CAYXNM010000127.1:0-7471 GCA_964466385.1 uncultured Rhodobacter sp.
CAAGGTCAAGCGTCTCGCCCATCACCTCAAACGTGCCGTTTGAAAGTTTGTTCTTGGCACAGAATTCGCGCAGGTATTCCGTAACCAGCCGTCCCGAAAGATTGGTGCCATCGCCGTTCCAGTAGAGCAGATCAAAGGCGGGTGGAGCCTCGCCCATCATGTAGGATTTGATGGCCGGCCCATAGACCAGATCGTTCGCACGCAGGTAGGAAAACGTGCGCTGCATGAAAAACCGGTGAAGATAACCCTTGTCGGCCACTTCCTTTTCGATGCCCGACAGAAAATCGTCGTCCAGAAAAACGCCGGTCTCGCCGGGGTCGGAAAAATCGGCCAGCGCCGTGAAAAACGTTGCCGACCTGACCGATTTGTCGCCCTTGGCCGCCATGTAGGCCAGCGAGGCTGACAACATGGTCCCGGCGATGCAGTAGCCGACCGCATTCACGCGCCTTTCGCCCGTGATCTTTTTGACGGTGTCGATCGCGGTCAGGAAACCTTCGGTCATGTAGGTGTCGATCCCGACGTCGTGATACGTCGCATCGGGGTTGACCCATGAGACGATGAAAAGCGAATAGCCCTGCTCGGTCAACCATTTGACCAGGCTGTTTTTTGCTTTGAGATCAAGAATATAGAACTTGTTGATCCATGGCGGGAAAATGATCAGCGGGGTTTTGTGAACCTTTTCGGTCGTCGCCGTGTACTGGATCAACTGGAACATCCGGTTCTGAAAGACGACCGAACCGGGGCTGGTCGCGATGTTCCCGCCGACTTCAAAGGCGTCCGGATCGGAAAGCGTGACCGACAACGCGCCGTCGTTGGCCTCGATATCGTGCACAAGGTTTTCAAGACCGTTCACCAGTGACTGCCCGTTGGTTTCAACCGCCTTGGCCATGGCCTCGGGGTTGGAGCCAAGGAAATTCGCGGGCGACATCAGATCGACAATCTGGCGGGCAAAGAAATTGACGCGACGTTTGTCTTGCCCGGCAAGGTCGTCAAGGTCTTCGATCGCGTTTTCGATTGCCTCCGACGACATCAGGTATTGCTGTTTGATGAAGTTGAAATAAGGATGCGTATTCCACATTTCGCCCCGGAACCGTGGATCCTGACCGGTGTCATCGCGCGGAACCGGATTGCCCGCGGCAAGGCTTTCCTGGGCCTCGACCAGATGTTTCAGAGATTTCCCCCAATAAGACACCTGCTGTTCAAGGATCTTCGATGGGTTGGTCATCATCTCGGCAAAATACGCCGCTGCCGCTTTCGTATAGAGCTCCTGCCCCGGCCCTTCGAGTGCGGGGTTCTTCTCGCGCTGGTTGGCAAGGGCGGTCACCAGACGCTGGGTCAGCGCCTCGATCCGTTCAAGATTGGCGTTCAGCGCTTGGATGTTGCTTTCAGGGGTCACTTTGTCAGCGCACATTTTAGCCAATTGCTCCCGGTTTCTGCATGTGCATTATAGGCCTGTGAAGGGCGCCTGTGTAAAGACGTGCGGCCAAAGCAGACAAAAAACAGCGTTCCGGGGCGGGTCATAGAGATGAATCAGAATTTTGCAACCTATGATCTGTTGGAAGGATACCGTCAGGGGGGCGAGTGGCTGGGCGCAACCGCCAAAGCCTTTTGGTCAAGCCCGCTGTTCGGTCTTTCCACCAGCCCGCTGCCTCAGACTTTCGCGGCATGGGGTGAAGTCACGGAACGCAGTTTCGCGCGCATGATCGCCAAGCCCGACTGGGGAATTGACACGGTCGTGACCGCGGGGCGCGAGTATGTCGTGAACATCAATACCGTGCTCAGCCGGCCCTTTGGCGATCTGATCGAATTCAGCGTTGACCGCCCGGCCCCTGCGAAACGCCGGGTGCTGCTGGTTGCGCCCATGTCCGGCCATTACGCGACTTTGCTGCGGAAGACCGTGCTCAGCCTCTTGCCCAATTGCGATGTATTCATCACGGACTGGCACAATGCACGCGACATTCCGGTGTCCGAGGGAAAATTCGACGTCGAGGATTTTACCCTCTATCTCGTTGAGTTCATGAAGGAACTTGGGGACAACACGCATGTCATCGCCGTCTGCCAGCCTGCACCGCTGGCATTGGCCGCGAATGCGATACTGGCCGAGGACAGCCCCCGGCACCAGCCCCGGACCCTGACCTTGATCGGCGGGCCAATCGACCCGGACGCCGCGGCCACGGATGTGACCGATTTCGGCCGCCGCGTCACCATGGGCCATCTTGAGCGGACCGTGATCCAGCGCGTGGGTGTCAAGCACAACGGGTTTGGGCGGCTGGTCTACCCCGGAGCGGTGCAACTGGCCTCGTTCCTGTCGATGAATCCCGACAAACATTCCGACGCGTTCGCCAACCAGATCAATGCGGTTGCCCGCGGCGAAGCGGCAGACCACGACCGCCACAACGCTTTTTATGACGAGTATCTGGCCGTGATGGACATGACGGCGGAATTTTATCTTTCCACGGTCGAGCGCATCTTCAAAGGCCGCGAGATCGCTGACAACCATTTCACGGTCAAAGGCAGACCGGTGGATTTTTCTAAGATCACCGAAACGGCCGTCATGACAGTGGAAGGGACCGAGGATGACATTACAGCGCCGGGTCAGTGTGTCGCGGCGTTGGATTTGCTGTCGGGTCTTCGCGGTGAACTGAAAGCCAGCCATGTGGAGCCGGGTGCGGGCCATTACGGTATTTTCTCGGGGCGGTCGTGGCGGCAGAATATCCGCCCACTGGTTCTGGACCACATCGACGCCCACGCGACCTGATCCTTTCCCGGGATTACGCGCGCGTCACGTCGTGGCCATAAAGCCAGTCGAATTTCCCCTGAACGCTGGCGGCCGCGTGACGGTTTGCAAACCGCATTCCCTGATGGACCGCCGCGCGTATCGGTGAACTCGACAGATGGTAGACGCCGGCGTTGGACGCCGATGCCCTGACGATGCGCCTGACCCTTTTTTCGCGTCGTTTCTGATAGGCTTTGAACGCGTCCTGCACGTCGTCATGCCGGTCCAGTTCCTCGGCCAGAACCCAGGCGTCTTCCAGCGCCATGTTGGCCCCCTGCGCCAGATAGGGCAACGTGGGATGGGCAGCGTCACCCAGAATGGTGGCCACACTTTGCGACCAGCTTTGCGCGACCGGATGGGAAAAAAGCCCCCACACATGCACGTTTTCGCAAAGCGACAGCAACCGCCGAAGGTTGGGCGCCCAGCCTGCGAACGCGGCCCGAAGGTTTTCCGGGTCGTCCGGGTTGTTCCACCCTTCGCTGGTCCAGTCCTTGCGCTCCTCGACGGCAACGATGTTGATCAACCGCCCGTTCCGCAGCGGATAGGTGACCAAATGCCGGCCGGGCCCCATGTAAACCGTCGCAACCGCGGGCAGATCGTAAAGCGGGACATAGCGTGTATCCACTGTCGCACGCCAGGCCACCTGTCCGGTGAAATCGGGCGCCTTGCGCGTATTCAGGGCCTGTCGCGTCAACGACCTGATACCGTCCGCGCCGATCAGCAGTTTGGTCGTCCGCTGCGGTCCGTCCTCGATTGGCAGGGTCGCCTGATCAAAGCCAAGGGCAACGCCGGTCACCTTTTTGCCAAACAACAAGGAGACACCGTGACGTTTGGCCGAGGCGCCCAGCATCTCGATCAGGTCGGCGCGATGGATCAGCAGATAAGGGTTGGGATTGGCGTGTGTGCGCGCTGACATATCCAGGCGCATGACCTTGTCGCCGCGCCGGTAGTCCCGGAGTTCGACCGCCTCAAGCTCCATCCCGATCCTGCGAACCCTGCGCCCCAGATCGAGCGCCTCAAGCACGGCGCTGCCGTTGGGGGTAATTTGCAGACCCGCGCCGACTTCGCCCAAAGCCCCGGCCTGTTCCAGAACCGAAACCCTCGCCCCGCGGCGCGCCAGAGCGATCGCCGCCGTCAACCCGCCGATCCCGGCCCCCATGATCGTAATGCTTTTACCTTTGAGCGCCATGGAACCCCGCTAGCGCCGCAAAGCCGGAACGTGAACCCCAGCCACCGATGCGACTTTCGTAAAAAACCGGCACTAGTCGTCCCGGTGGACGCGTTCCTTGCGCTCATGCCGCTCCTGCGCCTCAAGGCTGAGCGTCGCGATGGGACGCGCGTCAAGGCGCTTCAACGAAATCGGTTCGCCCGTGTCTTCGCAATACCCGTAAGACCCGTCCTCGATCCGGCGCAGGGCCGAATCGATTTTTGACACGAGCTTTCGCTGGCGGTCACGGGTTCTGAGTTCAAGCGCGCGGTCGGTTTCCTCGGACGCGCGATCGGCGACGTCGGGAATATTGCGCGTGCCGGTCTGCATGCCTTCGATGGTGTCCCGATTGCCCTCAAGAATGCCCGCTTTCCAATCATTCAGGCGAGACCTGAAATATTCCAGCTGCCGGTCGTTCATGAACGGTTCGTTTTCGGATGGCGTGTAGGGAGTGTCGTGAATTGCTGCCGCTTTCATGCCAGACTCCGTAGTTTTTCCAGGGAGCGACCCGGCATGTGACCACACGGTCAAAATCCGTTCGCTCTGGGTGTTCGCTTATATAATCGGCACAAGTTTGTCACCCCGTGAATTGCACATCTTGAAGCTTTGTGAAGCCATGCTAAAGTCCGCCCGTCAGGAAAACCGGTAATCGCTAGAGGCTTGCAGGCATTATGAAATTCAACGGAACGGAAAGTTACGTCGCGACCGACGATTTGAATGTTGCCGTAAACGCATCAATCGCCCTTGAACGACCGTTATTGGTGAAAGGTGAGCCGGGAACGGGCAAGACCGAACTGGCCCGGCAGGTGGCTTTGAGCCTTGGTCTGCCCATTTTCGAATGGAATATCAAATCCACCACCAAGGCGCAGCAGGGGCTTTACGAATATGACGCCGTCAGCCGTCTGCGCGACAGCCAGCTTGGCGAAGAAAAGGTTCATGACGTCGCGAATTACATCAAGAAGGGCAAGTTGTGGGAGGCGTTCGAAGCGGATCAGAAAGTTGTGTTGCTGATCGACGAGATCGACAAGGCGGACATCGAGTTCCCCAACGACCTGTTACAGGAACTCGACCGGATGGATTTTTTCGTCTACGAAACCGGGCAGACCGTTCGCGCGCGCCATCGCCCGATTGTCATCATCACATCCAACAATGAAAAGGAACTTCCGGATGCTTTCCTGCGCCGGTGTTTCTTTCACTATATCCGGTTTCCCGATGTCGACACGCTCAAGGCGATCGTCGATGTGCATCATCCCGATCTGAAACCGGCGCTTGTTACCGAAGCGCTGACGCAATTCTTCGAGATTCGCGAAACGCCGGGCTTGAAAAAGAAACCTTCGACCTCTGAAGTCCTGGATTGGCTGAAGCTGCTGCTGGTCGAAGATCTGGACGCCGAGGACCTCAAGCGTGACGGAAAAGATGCGCTGCCCAAGCTCCACGGTGCGTTGCTCAAGAATGAACAGGATGTGCACATGTTTGAGCGACTGGCATTTCTGGCGCGCGGGGGTCGATAGGACGGGCGCTGAAAGAAATGGCGTTTCGCAGGGCGATACGCCGGGTGAAATGAGTATTTGGACAACGATGAGGCAGGATCATGGAAAACAATCTGATCATTCGAGACGTGAGACGCGACGACAAAAAAGACTGGCGCCGCCTGTGGAAGGATTACCTGACCTTTTATGAAACGTCCGTCAGCGAAGAAACCTTTGAAACGTCTTTTGAGCGGTTGATGAGCGGGGGTGACACCGAATTCAACGGGCTGGTCGCGGAGATTGACGGGCACCTTTGCGGGCTGGTTCATTATCTCTTTCACCGGCACATGTGGCGGGTCGAGAATACGTGCTATTTGCAGGATCTTTATGCAGACCCGGAAATGCGCGGCAAGGGCGTGGGGCGGGCGCTGATCGAGGCGGTTTACGAAAGGGCCGACGCGGCCAATGCCCCGTCCGTTTACTGGCTGACGCAGGATTTCAATCTGACCGCGCGAAAGCTTTATGACAGGATCGGAACGTTGACGCCTTTCATCCGCTACAACCGGGGTTGAAGGCCGTGCGGGTCTTCGCTCTGCTTCTGATGGCCCTGGCCGGTTGCAGCGCCCTGCCGCTGACCGAGCTGCCCTCGCGCGCAGATCCGTTGCCCCTTGAACTGCCGCCGGTCAAATCCTTTGCAAAGGGGCCTTTGCGCGGCGCGGTGGTCGCGTCAAACCTTGACCTTGCGCGCGATTTTCTGGCGCTGTCATTCCACATGGAAAGCGGGCAGACCATCCCGAAGCTGACCCGGTTCGAAGGCCCCGTGACCGTGGCGTTCACCAAAGAGCCTGCGGCGCTGCTCAAAGCCGATCTGGTCCAGTTGCTGGAACGGCTGCGGACCGAGGCCGGGATTGATATCCAGTTGGCGAAAGCCGGTGACGATGCCAATATTCTCGTTCAGACGCTGCCGCGGCGAAAACTGCAACTGACCGTTCCCAGGGCCGCCTGTTTCGTTGTGCCGCGCGTCCGGAACTGGAAAGAGTTCCGCGCGGCGAGGCGTTCCGGCGCGCTCGACTGGACAACGCTGAAAAAACGCGAACGCGCGGTCGTTTTCATACCGGACGATGTTTCTCCACAGGAGGCGCGCGATTGCCTTCACGAGGAAATCGCGCAATCGCTTGGCCCGCTCAACGATATTTACCGGCTGGCGAACTCGATTTTCAATGACGACAACCTGAACACGGTTCTGACCAGCTTTGATATGCTGATGCTGAAGGTTTATTACAGCGACGATCTTAAAAACGGAATGACCGCGGGCGCGGTCGGGGCGAAGCTGCCGGGTATTCTCAAGAAACTCCACCCCGAGGGCGAAAAAACGAACCGCGACGGGGTGGTGCCGTCCGGTCGCGATTGGATCGAAACGATAGAAACGGCCCTTGGCCCCGGTCCTTCGCGGGGCAAGCGCCTGCTGAATGCCCAAAAGGCGGTCATGATGGCGCGGGATGCCAAGTGGCACGACAACCGCCTTGGCTTCAGCCTGTTTGCGCTTGGTCGGCTTGCCTTGGGGGATTCGCCTGAAATCGCAATCGACAGTTTTGCGCGTTCTTACGATCTTTACCGCGATCTTTATGGCACAGACGACGTTCACACCGCACATGTGGCGCTGCAACTGGCCGCGTTTGCCCTGTCCAAAGGCGACACCAATGCTGCGCTTGACTATATCAACGACAGCCTGCCCTCGATTAATCGCGGGCAGAACGCGGCGTTGCTGGCGACTTTTCTGATGATCAAGGCCGAGGCGCTTGATGCGCTAGGCCGTCACAGCCAAGCTGCGACCGTCAGGCTGGACGGGCTTGGTTGGGCGCGTTACGGGCTTGGCCCGGAAAAAGTGATCCGGGCGCGGCTGCGGGAAATCTCGGCGCTTCGCCCGCGCCAATCGGAAACGGGGGCCTGATGCTTGGACTGATTGCATTCGTCGTTGGAGCGCTTTTCGGAGCGTTTCTGGCCAGGCGGCGCGACGGA
>CAYXNM010000128.1:0-7465 GCA_964466385.1 uncultured Rhodobacter sp.
GCCCCGGCCCGGCGTTGCGAACGCCACCCCACGGGCAGGCGCAGGGCCTTGAGGGGATGGATTGAACCGGCCAAGCCTCAACCCCTCCTTCAGGCCGGACGCGGCCCTGCCCACACGCCATTTGGAGGGTCAATCTTTTTGGGCCGTCGGTATCAGACGTCAAACGCAGTCGTCGATTTAAGCTCCTCCATGGACAGGAGCGCGGTCACGTTGAATATCCTGACCTCCGAAATCAACGCCTGGTAAAAGACGTCGTAGGCGCGCGCGTTTTCCACCCGAACTTTAAGAATATAATCGATGTCACCGGCCAGGCGGTGCGCCTCCAGCACCTCGGGGCGGTCGCGCAGGGTCTTGAGAAACCGCGCCTGCCACGCGGCCTCGTGCTCGGACGTACGGATGAGGACGAAAAAGCATGCCTCCAGCCCGAGCGCCTCCGGATCGAGCAAAACCGTGTGTTTCTGAATGATTCCCTTCGCCTTGAGTTTGCGGATACGGTTCCAGACCGGCGTCTTGGATGCGCCTACTTTTCGCGAAATTTCATCAAGCGACTGGTCCGCGTCCTGTTGCAGTTCGGAAAGGATTTTCCGGTCTGTCGCGTCAAGTTGGATCGCCATTCACTTTTCCCCGCCTGTTACAGATTTCCTGCTGTCTTCAGGCACTATTTCAGAACTTTTTTCTTATTTCCAGCGGCATCTAGCAATTTGAATGGGAAAATATTCTATTACAGACAAGAAACCCGATCCGGCGACACCCGTCGCAACAAAACGTTGGAAACACGGTCATGGCCAAAACGAAATTGTCCCCCAATCCGAAAGTCCTGACAGGTAACGATCTGCGGCATGGCGATGTTGTCTATCTCGCCCGCGACGGCGCGTGGAGGCGGTCGATCGCCAAGGCCCGCGCCTTTGGCGACCCGTCCCTGGCCAGCCAGGCGCTTGCGCGCGCACTGAACGACGAAGCGAATGTGGTGGGCGCGTTTCTGACCGACATTCTTCCGGGCAGCGAAATGGACCCGAAACCTGCCCATTTCCGCGAAGGCTTTCGCCAAAACGGCCCCTCCAACCGCGTTCTCGACGGCGGCGTGATCCGGGCAAGGCAGGGCTGAAGCGATGTATCAGTACACCCCGTTTGACCGCGCGTTCCTTGCCGCGCGCAATGAACAGTTCCGCGCGCAGGTCGCGCGGCGGCTCGACGGTTCGTTGAGTGAAGAGGAATTCCGCCCCCTGCGCCTGATGAACGGCCTCTATTTGCAACTGCACGCATACATGCTGCGTGTCGCCATTCCTTACGGCACGCTCAACGGCGCCCAGATGACCGCGCTCGCGGACATCGCGGATCGCTGGGACAAGGGGTACGGGCATTTCACGACGCGTCAGAATATCCAGTTCAACTGGCCAAGGCTGGTGGATGTGCCCGATATCCTGGACGCCCTTGCCAAGGTGGACATGCACGCGGTCCAGACTTCGGGCAATTGTGTGCGCGCGGTGACGGCGGATCATTTCGCGGGCGCGGCGCGCGACGAGATCGAGGACCCCCGCCCGACGGCGGAACTGATCCGTCAATGGTTCGTCGATCACCCCGAATTCGCCTTCCTGCCGCGAAAGTTCAAGTTTGCCGTTTCCGGCAGCCACCACGATCGCGCCGTGATCCGCGCCCATGATGTGGGCGTCGAGATCGTGCGCGACAAAACCGGCGCCCATGGATATCGGATATTCGTCGGTGGCGGTCTCGGCCGCACGCCCATGCTCGGCAAGATCGTGCGGGAGTTCCTGCCAAAGGGCGATCTGTTGCCCTATATCGAGGCTGTGTTGCAGGTCTATAACCAGTTCGGGCGGCGCGACAACAAGTACAAGGCCCGCATCAAGATTCTGGTTCATGAACATAGTCTTGAGGATATCAAAGCGCGGATCGAAGCGCGCCTGCCGACGCAAAAAGCCCTGTTCAGGAGCGCGTCAACCGTCAAGCTCGCCACGATTGAAAAAGATTTCAAATCGCCGCTCGCTGATACCGGCGGGATCGGAAATTATGAAGAAATGCGCATATCCGACCCGGTCTTCCGCTCGTTCTGCGACACCAATGTGGTGGCGCACCGCGATCCGCACTATGGCATCGTGAATGTCTCGCTCAAGAAACACGGGGCGACTCCGGGGGATGCGTCGTCCGGCCAGATGCGCGCACTGGCCCGGATTGCCGAAACCTTTGCCCATGACGAACTGCGTGTCAGCCACGAACAGAACATCGTCCTGCCGCACGTTCCCAAGGCCCATATCCACGCCGTTTTTCAGGCGTTGCGCGCAGCCGATCTGGCGACGGCCAATATCGGGCTGGTATCCGATATTATCGCCTGCCCCGGCATGGATTATTGCGGTTTGGCAACAGCACGGTCGATCCCCGTGGCACAAGACATCGCCGCGCGTTTTAACGCATTGGGGCTGGAGCAGGATATCGGCGACATCAAGATCAAGATATCGGGCTGCATCAATGCCTGCGGGCACCACCATGTGGGGCATATCGGGATACTGGGGCTGGAAAAATCGGGTGTGGAAAGTTACCAGATCACCCTTGGCGGCGACGGGACCGAACGGGCCTCGATCGGGCAGCGCGTCGGACCGGGCTTTTCGGCCGATGAAATCCTGCCCGCAATCGAGCAGTTGATCCGGACCTATCTTGACCTGCGCTATGCACGCGACGAAACCTTTATCGAAACCTATCGCCGAACCGGAATGGCGCCATTCCGCGCCGCGCTCTATGGCCCGGAGAGGAAATCCGATGCGGCTTGAGCGACAGATCAACTCCATCGACGAAACGGTCGCAACGCTCAACGCGCGCTATCGCAGCGAAGGGGCCTATTCGCTGCTCAGGGGCGTGCTTTCCAACGGTGATGCCGGCCGGATTGCCCTTGTGTCCTCGTTCGGGGCAGAATCAGCCGTGCTCTTGCACCTTGTATCGCGCACGCGTCCTGACCTGCCGGTTTTGCTGATCGACACCGAACTGCTGTTTGAAGAAACACTGGAATACCAGCAAACGCTGGCCGACAGTTTCGGGCTCACGGGCGTTTCTGTGCTGAAAGCCCCGCGCGACGAGGTTTTTTCGCGGGATCCCGATAATCTCCTCAGTCACTTCGACCCCGATGCGTGCTGCCGCTTGCGCAAGATCGAGCCGCTGAAAAAGGCGCTTGCGGGGTTTGATGGCTGGATCACCGGGCGCAAGCGGTTTCAGGGCGGGGTTCGCCAGAAAATCGACCTCTTTGAAAACGAGGGCAACCGGCGCATCAAGATCAACCCCCTTGCCCATTGGAGCCGCGACGATCTGCGCGCCTATATGCACGAACATGACCTTCCCGCGCATCCGCTGGCCGCGAAAGGGTATCCCTCGATCGGCTGCGCGCCCTGTACGACCGAGGCCAACACCGGCGAAAACACGCGCGCCGGGCGCTGGCGCAATTCCGACAAGATCGAATGCGGTATCCATCTGGAGCCCGCCCCCGCATTGCACGACGACAAGGCAGCAGCATGACAATCATCGTTCGCGACACCGGTTTTTCAACCGATGACTGGCACCACCCGTTCCTGAGCGCGGACGCGCTGTCGCCTGAAAAGACCGGCAGCACCGCGCCCTTTGCCCTTGATCTGGGTACGGATTGCGATGTTCTGAACCTTCCTGCACTGCCAAAAAATGTTCGCATGGTCCGGGTTACATTTCCGGCCTTCACCGATGGACGGGGGTTCACGATTGCGCGGCTCTTGCGCCTGAAGGGGTACAGGGGGGTTTTGCGCGCGCGCGGAAACCTGCTGGCTGATCAATACACCATGCTGCGCCGCTGTGGTTTTGACGAGGCTGAAATATCGGACGACCTGGCGCATCGCCAGCCCGAGGATCAGTGGCGCGCCCGTTCAGACTGGCAGGCGCGCGACTATCAGACCGGCTTGCGCCAATTTGTCTGATCGCACCCGGCAAAAATCGCCGCTAGTTCCCCGCTCAACCAACTGAATGCAAGAGAAGACCGGCCATGAATGACCAGACCCCCGTCACGCCTGCAAGCGCCCGAAAGGTGGTCTTGCAACCCGACACGCAGACCGTCACATCGGTCAAACACTGGAACGAAAGGCTTTTTTCCTTTCGCGTGACAAGACCGCAATCCCTGCGCTTTCGATCCGGTGCGTTCCTGATGATCGGGTTGCCGGATGATGCGGGCAAACCGTTGCTGCGGGCCTATTCCATCGCCTCGCCGTCATGGGACGATGCGTTGGAGTTCTATTCCATCAAGGTTCCGAACGGTCCCCTGACCTCCAGGCTTCAGCATGTTTCGGTCGGCGATCAGGTCATCATTCGCCCCAAACCTGTCGGCTCACTCTTCATCGACGCGCTGTTGCCGGGCAAGCGGCTTTACCTGATCTCGACCGGCACCGGTGTTGCGCCCTTCGCCTCGCTGGTGCGGGATCCTGAGGTCTATGAAAAGTTCGATCATGTCATCCTGACCCATACCACGCGCACCGCAACCGCGCTCGATTACAGCAAGACGCTGATTTCCGGTATTCTCAGCCACGCGTTTCTGGGCGACATCGCAGGTGGGCGGCTTTGGTATTACCCCAGCACGACACGCGAGGAGACCGTCAAGATGGGCCGCATCACCGATCTGATCACGTCGGGGCGGTTTTTTGACGATCTCGCTGTTCCTGCATTCGACCCGTCAAGCGACCGGGTGATGATTTGCGGGTCGATGGGGCTCAACACCGATCTGAAAGCAATCCTGACACGCGCGGGTTTCAACGAAGGCACCACCAGTGATCCGGGTGAATTCGTGCTGGAAAAGGCGTTTGTGGGCTGACGCGCGACGATCAGGCGCAACATCCGGGCCGTTGGTATAAATTCAATAATGTCAACAAGTAGCATCGCTGCCCGGCGTATCCGCCGGACGGGATTGGGGACGGGGTTCGTGCCAAAAGGCCGGGGGGTGAACGCGTTCTGCACTCTCATGACTGCCCCTCACTCATGGGTTCGTCATTGGGCGTGCGGGTGTCAGTTGACGCTCATGCACGCCAATGCACAGGACGACGCTCTGCCAGAGGCGCAAAAAGCGGCAGGTTGATTGAGTTTACCGTTTTTCGGTATCTGCATTTTCCAGTTTCGGGCGTTCGCGGGAACGCACGCGGCGCTGACGCCTTCGATCTTCAGGAAATCCTGACTGAACCCGCTGACTTCCGAGAAATCATATTTGCACGTTACCTGCCCGCCATAGGTAATCTCGGCCCCCAGATAGGTCGATCCATCACCAAAGATGCCCCTTTTCAGCGTGATGTTCATCTTCCAACCCGGATCAGAACGCATCCCCGCCGGCGCGTGCCAGGCCGCATTGACGTTTTCCGGATATTTGTTGTTCAATCCGACCGACGCCTTGTCCATATACTTTTGCGCGACCGGGGACAGGATCATACCGATCGGATCATCGTCAAGCCGGTTTCCCCTGACGTCGAAATGGACCGCGCCATCTTTCAGCGCTTGCGCCACGATGTTTGGAGACGGGCATTGTGCGGCAGACAGCGGTAAACCAAGAACGACCAGCACAGGCGTCAATACATAAGCTTTCATTGGCGATTCTCCCGAATATGTGCGGTAAACCTAACACAAACAAGCGCTTAACGATAGGTCACGCAGCCTCGGGCAGCAGATCCGGCAGTTTCAACCGGATGCGGGATATAGCAGAAAGCGCTTGCTATTTGAGTCGTTTTGCCGCAAATGACGCCGCGTGAAGTTGTCTTTCACCCAATCCTCCTGACGCGATACGCAGAAAGACGGTTTGAAATTTAAGACCGCACTACACCAAACCACCGCATGTCGCGGGTGGCACAATCAGGAGAAGACGGATGGCCACTGGCACCGTAAAATGGTTTAACGCAACAAAAGGGTATGGCTTTATCCAACCCGACAATGGTGGATCGGACGTTTTCGTTCACATTTCCGCTGTTGAACGCGCAGGACTGACCAGCCTCAACGACAACCAAAAAGTGTCCTTTGATCTGGAAACCGGCCGGAACGGCAAAGAGAACGCGACGGAAATCAAAGCGCTCTGAAGTTTCGGACATAAGAGAAACCGAAGGGGGCCAAACGGCCCCTTTTTTTGTATCCGCCCCGCTTTGAGCGATCACAAATGCGTGCGGCGGCGCCCGGGCATCTGTTGCCGGGAAAGATTTTGCCTTTAATGACAAGACAGGTTTTTGACAAACAACGCCGGATCCAATGAATACGCACAATTTATCTTTCGACCAGCCGGATACGGGCCGGAAATTCCGGGACCGGCTGACAACAGCGGACGGGCAGGATCGCGCGCACGTGTCGCTGATCGCGGCCAAAACGCTTTGGTTCAACACGGGAACGCTTTGCAACATCGAATGCGCGCGCTGCTATATCAAAAGCTCGCCCACCAACGATCGGCTGGTTTATCTGAACACGGGGGATGTCGCCTCGTATCTCGATCAGATCGTGGAGCGTCGCTGGCCCGTGACAGAAATCGGGTTCACCGGTGGCGAGCCATTCATGAACCCCGACATGGTCCCCATGACCCGCCTTGCGCTTGCACGGGGTTTTGCGGTCCTCATCCTGACCAACGCCATGCGCCCCATGATGCGCGCGTCCGTCCGGCAGGGGCTGGAGGCGCTGGAGCGGGACTTTCCGGGCAAAATGACATTGCGGGTATCGCTGGATCACTATTCAGCAACCGAGAACGACGGGCTGCGCGGTGCCGGCAGTTACGATATCGCGCTTACGGGCATGCGATGGCTGCGTGACAGCGGCATCACGATGGCCATCGCCGGGCGAACGATCTGGGGTGAGACCGAACGCGCGAGTCGCGACGGTTTTCGCGCACTCATCAACCGGCTTGGCCTTGAAATCGACAGCGAGAATCCCGCACAGCTCGTGCTGTTCCCGGAAATGGACGAAACCGCCGATGTGCCTGAAATCACCACCGCCTGCTGGTCGTTGCTGAACAAATCTCCCGGCGACGTGATGTGTTCAAGCGCGCGTATGGTCGTGAAACGCAAAGGGGCCGAACACCCGGTCGTGCTGGCCTGCACGCTGGTGCCTTACACGCCGGAATTCGAATTGGGCCGAACCCTGAAGGAGGCGGAAGGCAAGGTTTACCTCAACCATCCTCATTGCGCGAGATTCTGCGTTCTGGGTGGCGCATCCTGCAGCGGCTGAGCGGTTTGAACGCCGTGAGACGTTTGCGTGTACCCCCAGTCAGCCTGAGATCCCGCCAATGTGATCGAGCCCGGGACTCCACGCGCGTCGCACCCGCGTCCCGTGGCTGGGATCAAGGCGGATTTTTCATACCAACGGCCCGACTGACCCTCCGAATTGCGTGTGGGCAGGGCCGCTTCCGGCCTGAAAGCGACGTTGAGGTTTGGCCCGGGCCGGTTAACAGGCGCTGAAAGCGCCCCGGCCCAGCGTCTGCCCGTCCGGGCGG
>CAYXNM010000129.1:0-7451 GCA_964466385.1 uncultured Rhodobacter sp.
CGCCAGCCCGGCGGGACGGGCAGGCGCAGGGCCGGGGCGCTTGCAGCGCCTGTTAACCGGCCCGGGGAAAACCTCAACGTCCCCTTTTGGCGCGAACCCCGTCCCCATTGCCGTCCAACGGATACGCCGGGCATCCACATGTCTGGGATTGGTCGGGTTGGACCAAACCCGGTCGGGGATGTCAGGTTGCCACCAGCCGGTTGATCATGACCGTGCATTCGGGTTTCTTGCCGATGATTTCATTGGCAATCTTGCGCACGGCGCGGCGGATCAGTTCTTCGAGCGCGTCATCAGACATCAAAACCTTGTCGCTGGCGCGCGCAATCTGGTACTCCACGCCCTCTTCCATCAAATCGGCAAGTGTGGGCTGATCTCCGGCGGGGTCGGGCAATCCATGCGTCTCGACCCATATGCCGCCCATGGGTTCATCCGCCTCGTCGATGATAAGGCTGACGGAAACATGCCCGTTCAGCGCCATGCGGATACGATTGCGCACGACGCCGTCAAGGGCGCCAATGATGATCCCCCCGTCAAGATAGCTGCGCCCGGTTTCAATCAGCTCCGCGATGGCGGGTTCGTCCCGTGTCAGATCAACCATGGTCCCATTGGGCGCAATCACGGCATTCAGACCTTTCTTGTCGGCGGCTTCGGCATGCTCGCGCAAGTGACGGTGCTCGCCATGCATCGGGATCAGGATATCGGGTCTCATGAGATCGTGGATCGCCTCAAGATCGGGGCGGTTCGCATGACCGGAGACATGATAAAGTCCGTCGTTTTCGTCAACGACATTCACCCCCATCTCGCTGAAACTATTCACAATTCTGGCAACGGATTTCTCATTTCCCGGAATGGTTTTGGACGAGAACAGGAACATGTCACCCTCGCGCAGCGTGATCCCGTTATATTTGCCATTGGCCATCTGCGCCGAACCCGCGCGCCGTTCGCCCTGGGAACCGGTCACCAGGATCATCATGTCGTTGCGCGGGATATCGCCCCAGTTTTCCCTGGGCACGGTCGGGGGAAAATCGGTCAGAACACCAGTTGATTGCGCCACCGAGATCATGCGCAGCATCGCGCGTCCCATCACCACGACCGAGCGCCCCGCATCCGCACCCGCCTGTGCCAGTGTCTTTAACCGCGCGACGTTGGAGGCAAATGTGGTTGCAACCACCAGCCCCTCGGCCGACCGGATAAGGTCCGAAATCGGCGCGGCGAGCGTGGATTCCGAGCGGCCCGGCTTTGGCGAGAATATGTTGGTGCTGTCACACACCAGCGCCTTCACCCCATCCTTTGCAACGGACTGCCACAGAAGCGGGTCAAACGGCTCCCCCACCAGCGGAGATCCGTCAAGTTTGAAATCCCCCGTGTGCACGATCCTTCCGGCCGGCGTGTCGATCACCAGGCCCGAGCTTTCGGGAATGGAATGAGCGACCGGCAGAAATCCGACCCGGAAAGGCCCGACGCCGACCATTTCGGGAAAAGCCGCCACCTCGTTCACGACCTCAACGTCGCGCCCGTGTTCTTCCAGCTTCAGCCGGGCAATCGCCGCGGTGAACGCACGCGCGTAGACAGGAACCGGCAAGCGGCCATGGATCAGCGCAAGCGCCCCGATATGATCTTCGTGCGCATGGGTGATAAAGATCGCTTCCAACCGGTCGGCCCGCTCTACCAGCCAGGTCAGGTCGGCGAAAATCAGATTCACGCCGGGAGACGTATCCATATCGGGAAATGTCACGCCCGCATCGACCAGAATATAGCGTTCGTCGTCCTTCGGTCCGTACCCATAGACATAGGCGTTCATGCCGATCTCGCCCGCGCCGCCGAGCGGAAGATAGATCAGGCGTTTCCTTGCCATCACGAAAGCCCCCGGTTGTGCCTGCTGATCTCCACAAGCCCGGTCATTGTCAGTTCGCCGTCAACCTGATCAAAGAGCCCGCTTTCCTGATGGAACAATGTGGCCAGTCCGCCGGTTGCGATGATCTTCATCTGGCGCGCGCGCTCGGCGCGGATTTCGTTGCAAATGCGTTCAATCAGACCGACATAGCCCCAGTAGATACCCGATTGCATGCAGGCGACCGTATTGGTGCCAATGACCGCCTGCGGTTTGGTGGCGTCCACATGGGGCAAGGCTGCTGCGGCAAGGTGCAGGGCTTCAACCGACAGGTTGACACCGGGCGCGATAACGCCGCCGATATAGGCGCCATCCGTCGCCACCACGTCAAACGTCGTGGCCGTGCCGAAATCGACAATGATCAGGTCCCCGCCAAATTGGGCAAATGCCCCGACCGTGTTGACCAGGCGATCCGCTCCCACCTGGGTGTCCGCATCGACCCGCACGTCCACGGGCAGGGCGCATTCCGGCTTGCCGACGACCAGCGGGCGGCAGTTGAAATAGCGGTTGCACAACAGGCGAAGGTTGAAAACCACCTGCGGAACGACCGAGGAAACGATGACCTCGGTGATATCGACATCAAGACCATCCAGCTTGATCAGCGTGTTGAGCCAGACCCAGTATTCGTCCGCGGTGCGTTGGTGCTCGGTCGCGCAGCGCCAGTCCGACAGGAAATCCTGCCCGTCGTGAATGGCGAAAACCGTGTTCGTGTTGCCCACGTCAATGGCCAGTAACATCGCAGATTTCCTTTCCTTGCGCCCTCTTAAAAGAACACATCCCCCGCCGCAATCCTGTGTCGGCCCTGTGGCGTCGAAAGGACCAGCATACCTTCAGCGTCGATCGTTTCAAATATACCTTCGTGCGTTGCGCCTGCCAGCCGCGCGGAAACCTTTTGCCCAAGGCGTGCGGCGCGCGCCAGCCAGGCGGTCCGGATCGGCGTAAACCCCAACGTGTCAAACTGTTCCTCGCGCAGCGCATAACGGGTCGCCAGAGTGGACAGAAACTGCTCGGGCGCAACCCGCAGGCCCGTTTCCCCGATCAGGCTGACCGCAGGCATGGCTGCGGGTTCCAGGGACGCCCGAGGCGGAACAGCGAGCAGATTGACGCCAAACCCGATGGCCAGCGTGTCCGCGTCACTCTCCAACAGGATACCCGCGACTTTTCCGCCGTTCAGCAAAACGTCATTGGGCCATTTCAGCTCCAACCCGGCGTCGCGGCCCATGGCCAGGCCGAGCGCATCCCAAAGCGCAAGCGCCGCCACGAAAGAACGCAACGCCCGCCGCGCGGCATCGTCGCCGGTCGGAAAGATCAGGGTTGCCGAAAAATTGCCGTCCGGCTGACCCCATTCCCGGCCACGGCGACCCCGCGGGGCGGTTTGCGCAAGCGCCAACAGCCAGGTCGGGCCTGATATCTGCGCGCGCTGGCGCGCCGCCTCGTCCATCGTGCTGTCGAGCGTTTCAAAGATGCGCCGGTCCACGCCCGGCGGCCAGTTCCGCACGTTACTTCAGCAGGGTCGCCGCAGCGGCCCCGGCCAGCGTTTCGACGCCAAACAGGTTGATGACCCCGGCCACCATGACAAAGGCCGACGCCATCAGCGCCGCCCAATGAAACGCGGGCATGGTACCGTCCAGCGCCTCGCGCGCCTCACCGAAGTACATCAGGTAAATGATTCTCAGGTAATAATAAGCACCGATCACACTGGCGATCACGCCCCCGACCGCCAGCCAGATCAAATCCGCATTGACGGCCGCCTGAAGCACAAAGAATTTGCTGAAGAAGCCGACCAGCGGTGGAATGCCCGCAAGCGAGAACATCAGGAACATCAGGGCCGCAGCACGCAAGGGCTCGACCCGCGAATACATGTTGAGCGCCGCGATATCCGTCACCGCCTGCCCGTCTTTCTCCATGTTCAGGATAAAGGCGAAGACCCCGATGTTCATGGTAACGTAGACAACGACATAGATCAGCATCGCCTGAACGCCCTCGCCCGTTCCCGCCGCCAGCCCCATCATGGCATAGCCCATATGCCCGATCGAGCTATAGGCCATCAGCCGCTTGATATTGGTCTGACCGATCGCCGCAATGGCCCCCAGAAACATCGACAGGAAGGACAGCAAGGCAACGACCTGCCCCCAATCCCCCGCAGCGCCGCCAAAGGCGTCAAACATGACCCGCGCAAAGAGGAACATCGCCGCCGCCTTGGGCGCGGTTGCGAAAAACGCGGTGACCGGGGTGGGCGAGCCTTCGTACACATCGGGCGCCCACATGTGAAAGGGAACCGCCGACACCTTGAAGGCAAAGCCCGTGATCAGAAAGACCATCCCAACCAGAAGTCCCAGCGACAAGCCACCGGTCCCGACGGCCCCGGTTATCCCTGTGAACGTCGTCGTTCCGGAATAGCCGTATATGAGCGAGGCACCATAAAGCAGCAAACCCGAAGACAGCGCCCCCAGCACAAAATATTTCAAGCCCGCCTCGGTCGACCGCACACTGTCACGGCGAAAGGCCGCAATCACGTAAAGGGCAAGCGACTGCAACTCCAACCCCATGTAAAGCGCCATGAGATCCCCGGCCGACACCATCATCATCATGCCGACAACCGAAAGCGCGATCAGGATCGGAAACTCGAATTTCAACAGCGCGTTTCGTTTCAGGTATTCCTGGCTCATCAGCAGGACAATCGCCGCGGAAAACAGGATCACGACCTTGGCGAAGCGGGCGAACCCGTCATTGACGAACGCACCGTTAAAGGCGGTGGCGGTTCCCTCCGGCTCCAGCCCGATCCACAGACCAAGCCCCGCCAAGACCAGCGAAGTCAGCCAGAACAGCGTCGGCGCCTGGGCGTCCTTGCCCCGGTAAACCGCCCACATCAGGGCGGCCATCGCATAGACCACCAGCGCCAGTTCCGGCAGGATAACGTTAAGATCGCTGTTTATCATTGCTCGCAATTCCTACTGACTGGCCAGTTGCGTGGCATCCCGCGCCGCCGAAACGACAGGCTCGATCTGGTGAACAAGGGCCGCAACCGACGGTCCGGTGACATCAAGCACAAGCGACGGGTAGATCCCCAGAAGGATCGTCATCGCGACAAGAGGCGCAAAAATCCAGATTTCACGCGGTGACATGTCACTGATCGAACGCAGGCTTTCCTTGATCAGATCCCCGAACATCACCCGCCGGTAAAGCCAGAGCGCATAGCTGGCCGACAGGATGACCCCCGTCGCCGCAAAGACCGCAACCCATGTGTTGACTTTGAAAATACCGACAAGGGTGAGGAATTCGCCCACGAAACCGCTGGTGCCGGGCAGGCCCACATTGGCCATGGTGAACAGCATGAAGATCAGCGCATAGGCCGGCATCCGGACCACAAGACCACCATAGGCGTCGATGTCGCGCGTGTGCATCCGGTCATAGACCACACCGACGACAAGGAACAGCGCCCCGGAAACGAACCCGTGGCTGATCATCTGGAAAATGGCACCGTCAAGACCCTGCTGGTTGAACGCGAATATCCCCATGGTCACGAACCCCATATGCGCAACCGAGGAATAGGCGATCAGCTTTTTCATGTCCTCCTGCATGAGGGCGACAAGCGACGTATAAATGATCGCCCCAACCGACAGCCAAAGGACCAGACCGCTCCAGATTTCGGCGCCGACCGGGAACATGGGCAGGCTGAAACGAAGAAACCCATAGCCGCCCATTTTCAACAGGATCGAGGCCAGCACGACCGAACCCGCCGTTGGCGCCTGAACGTGCGCATCCGGCAGCCACGTGTGAAACGGCCACATGGGCATCTTGACCGCAAAGGAGGCAAAGAAGGCAAGGAACATCAGGGATTGCGCACCGCCGATGATCTGAAAACCCAGAACCGAAATGGTGGTCGCGGAAAACTCGTGCTGCAACAGGGTCGGAATATCGGTTGTGCCCGCGTCAAGATACATCGCGATGACGGCGATCAACATCAAAACACTGCCCAGCAACGTATAGAGAAAGAACTTGAAGGCCGCATAGATGCGGTCCTTGCCGCCCCAGATGCCCACGATCAGGAACATCGGGATCAGGCCCGCCTCGAACACCACGTAAAAGAGCACAAGGTCCAGCGCGCAGAACACCGCGATCATCAGGCTTTCGAGAACCAGAAAGGCGATCATGTATTCCTTGACGCGCGTGGTCACATTCCAGCTTGCCCCGATCACCAGCGGCATCAGGAACGTGGTCAAAAGGACGAACAACACGCTGATCCCGTCAACACCGACCTTGTATTTGAGGCCGGCAATCCAGGAGTGCTCCTCGACCATCTGAAAGCCGGTATCAGCCGGATCGAACTGCGAATAAATGGTCAGCGAAATGACAAACACGGCGGACGTCGCGAACAGCGCCAGCCATTTTGCGGCGCGTTGCGCGGCCGCGTCCTCGCCCCGCAGAAACAGCGCCAGAATGCCCGCTGCAACCATGGGCAGGAACGTAACAATGGACAGAAGGTTTTCCATCAGGGTGCCCCCCCGCCGATCGTCATCCACGAGACAAGAACAACAATGCCGATCACCATTCCAAGGGCGTAGTGAAACAGAAATCCCGACTGCATGCGCCCGGCAAGACGTGTGAAGAACGGCACGATCCCCATGGCGACACCGTTGATGGTGCCGTCGATCACTGTCCCGTCCCCGCGTTTCCACAGGAACCTGCCCAGCCATTTTGCCCCGCGAACAAAGACGATCTCGTAGAGCTCATCGAAATACCACTTGTTGAGCAGGAACAGATAGAGCGGACGGAAAGCCGTGGCCAGAAAAACCGGAATTCCCGGTCGGCGGATATAGAATATCCACGCCACAAGCAGGCCGACCAGCATGGCAAGGAACGGCGCGGTCCCAACGTATTCGGGAATGGAGTGAACCTCGTGCAGCACCTGATTGGTCTCATGGTTGACATAAACGGACGGACCAAAATAGGCCATGACGTTTTCGCCGAAGAAATCGCCATACCAGACCATCCCCGCAAACGTCGCACCAATGGCCAGAACGATCAGGGGAACCGTCATGACCCACGGGCTTTCATGGGCGTGTTCATGCGTATGGGGATCGCCCTTTTCATCACCGAAAAACGTCATGAAGATCAGACGCCACGAATAAAAGGCGGTCATGGCAGCCGCCAGAACCAAAAGGACGAAAGCAAACTGACCAACACTGCTGCCCGCGGCAAAGGTGCTTTCGATGATCGCATCCTTGGAAACGAAACCCGCAAATCCGATGGGGGTTTCCCCGAGTTTCAACAGGGATGCCGGAATGCCCACACCCGTGATGGCCAGCGTCCCGATCATCATGGCCCAGAACGTAACCGGAATTTTCCGCCGCAGATTGCCGTAATTCCGCATGTCCTGCTCGTGATGCATCGCGTTAATGACAGACCCCGCGCCCAGAAACAGCATGGCTTTGAAAAACGCATGGGTGAACAGATGGAACATCGCGACCTGATAGACCCCGACCCCGGCCGCGGCAAACATATAGCCAAGCTGGCTCATGGTGGAATAGGCGATCACGCGTTTGATGTCGTTTTGCAC
>CAYXNM010000130.1:0-7441 GCA_964466385.1 uncultured Rhodobacter sp.
GGCCGTGCGGGAGTGGACTAAACCGGGGCAATCGTCAACGTCCCGTTCAGGCCGGAAGCGGCCCCGCCCACACGCAATTCGGAGGGTCAATCAGTCGGGTCGGGCCGTTGGCCCAAGTCGATCAAAGGACCATGCTTTTCGCACTATCGTTCCTTGACATAAGGCTCGCCGCCCGCCTTGGGGGGAATGGCCTTGCCGACAAACCCGGCGAGGATCACGACCGTCAGAATGTAAGGAAGCGCCTGCGTGAACTGCACGGGGATTTCGAAAATGCCGAAAACGTCGATATTCGGATAAAGATTGCTGATCGCTTCGAGCAGGCCGAACAACAGGCACGCCATCAGGGCATAAAAGGGTCGCCACTTGGAAAAGATCAGCGCCGCAAGGGCGATGTACCCGCGTCCTGCCGTCATTTCGCGCCCGAAACTTGCCGCTTGTGACGTGGCCAGATAGGCACCTGCGATCCCGCACAGGACACCTGCGATCAACACAGCCGCATAGCGTTGACGAACGACAGAGATCCCCGCCGTATCGACCGAGGCCGGGTTTTCGCCAACCGCGCGCAAGCGCAGGCCAAAGCGCGTGCGAAACAGGATCCACCAGGTCAGCGGCACAACAAGAAGGGCAATATAGACGATCGGCTTGTGCCCGGAAATCACATCGGCATAGAGCGGCCCGAGAATTGGGACATCCCGCAACAACTCGGCGAATGGCAATGTCCACTCGTGGAAACGCGCGGCCCCTTCGAGGGTCGGCGTGCGCCCGCCCTGATGATACCAGGAATTCCCGATCACCACCGTCAGCCCCGAGGCCAGAAAGTTCAGCGCCACACCGGAAATCAGCTGGTTGCCGCGATAGGTGATCGAAGCAAGGCCGTGGATGATCGAAAAGGCGACCGAGACAGCGATCCCCGCCAGAACACCCACCCAGACATTCCCGCTTTCATAGGAAACAACCGCCGAGAAAAACGCCGCGATAAGCATTTTACCCTCCAGACCAATGTCGAATATGCCCGCACGTTCTGAAAACAGACCGGCGAGGCAGGCCAGGATCAAAACGGCCGACAACCGCATGGTCATGTCGAGCGTCAGAATGAGCTGCAGGAACATGTGTGCGATATCCATCAGGATTGTGCCTTTCGCCGCCGCAGGAAGAACCGTTCGACCGGATCATGAACCATGTAGTTGAGCGCCCCCGTGAACAGGATGATCAACGCCTGAATGACCAGAACCATCTCTCGGCTGATGGTGGGCATTTCCCACAAAAGTTCGAACCCTCCTTGTGTCAGCATCCCGAACAACAGGGCTGCCAGCACGATGCCAAAGGGGTGTGACCGCCCCATCAGGGCAACGGCGATCCCGACAAAACCGGCACCCTCGACGAATTCCTTGATCAGGCGTTCCTGTTCGCCCATCACGACGTTGATCGACAACATGCCCGCCAGCGCGCCGGAAATCAGCATCGTTATGATCGTGATCCTGACGGCCGGAATGCCTGCATATTTCGCGGCAGCCTCGTTATGGCCAAAGGCGCGGATCTGATATCCCAGCCGGGTGCGCCACAACAGGTACCAAACCCCCACCGCGCAGGCGAGTGCCAGCAGGAAACTGATGTTGAGCGGTGCCGACTTGTTAAAAGCGATGCCAAACATCCCCAGCACCTCGTGCGCAGTCGGAAGGTGCGCGCCCGGTGCAAAGGGCAGGGATTCGGCGTTTTGCGTATGCGGGCTTTTCAGAACGCCGTTCAGCAAATACCCCATCAGAGCGGCCCCGATGAAATTGAACATGATTGTCGTGATCACGATGTGGCTGCCGCGTTTGGCCTGGAGATAGGCCGGAATGAAGGCCCAGGCCGCGCCAAAGAGCGCCCCCCCCATGATGGCGAAGGGCAAAGCGACGATCCAGTGGGGCCAGTCGACCGCCAGACAGACGATGGCGGTCCCGATCCCGGCAACGGCGGCCTGACCTTCGCCCCCGATATTGAAGAGGCGCGCATGAAAGGCGACCGCGACGGCCAGCCCCGTGAACATGTAATTCGTAGCATAATAGAGCGTGAACCCGATCCCCGAGGTCGACCCGAGCGAGCCTGAAACCATGATCCAGATCGCGCGCAAGGGGTTTTCGCCGATCGCAACGACCACGAGGCCCGAGACAAAAAACGCCAGCACCAGATTGATGAAGGGCACAAGGAATATATCGGCCCAGCGGGGCATTTTTTCCATCAGGCGGCCTCTCCGTCCATGCCGGCCATCAAAAGGCCAAGATCGCGTTCATTGGTTTCCGCGGTCACCCGCTCGCCCTGAATTTTCCCGTCGAACATTACGGCGACGCGGTCCGTCAAGGACAGGATCTCGTCAAGTTCGACGCTGACCAGCAAAATGGCCTTGCCCGCATCGCGCAGCTTGACGATTTGCTGGTGGATAAACTCGATCGCCCCGATATCGACCCCACGGGTCGGTTGCCCCACCAGCAGAATCTCGGGGTTCCGCTCGATCTCGCGCGCCAGCACGATTTTCTGCTGGTTCCCGCCGGAAAAGCTTTGGGCCAGCAGGCGCGGATTCGGGGGACGGATGTCGAAACGTTCCATCTTCTGGTCGGTGTCTTCAAGGATGGCGGCGTTATCCATGAAAATCGCGTTCTTCTGGTATTTCGGGTCGTGGTGATACCCAAAACAGGCGTTCTCCCAGGCCATGAAGTTCATGATCAGGCCCAGCCGCTGGCGATCTTCGGGCACATGCGCAATCCCCATATTGCGGCGCGATTGCCCGTCGGAGTGTCGCCCCGTCAGGTCAATCTCGGCCCCGTGTACCTTTATGTGTCCCTGTCCGGGGGCAATGCCGCCAAGCACGTCGAGCAATTCGGACTGCCCGTTGCCATCTACGCCTGCAATGCCCAGAATTTCGCCCGCGCGGACCTTGAACGAGACACCTTTGAGGCGCTCGACGCCCGCGTCGTCCCGGACACGCAGATCGCTGACTTCCAGCAATGTTTCGCCAACTTCGGCGGGTTTCTTGTCCACACGCAACAGAACCTTGCGCCCGACCATCAGTTCGGCCAGTTCGGACGGGCTGGTGTCCTTTGTCTTGACGGTCGCGGTCATTTCACCGCGACGCATGACGCTTACCGTGTCGGTTGCGTCCATGATCTCGCGCAGCTTGTGCGTGATGAGGATGATCGTTTTGCCCTGGTCGCGCAGATTGCGAAGGATGCGGAACAAATGGTCGGCCTCGGACGGTGTCAGAACCCCGGTGGGTTCGTCAAGGATCAGAATTTCGGCCTGACGATAAAGCGCTTTCAGGATTTCGACACGTTGCTGGTGACCAACCGAGAGGTTCTCGATCTTCTTGTCGGGGTCGACCTCCAACTCGTATTCGTGCGCAAGCTCGATCAGGACCGAACGCGCTTTTGCCAGTGACGGACGCAGGAGTGCCCCGTCCTCGGCGCCCAGCACGATGTTCTCCAGAACCGTGAAATTCTCGACCAGCTTGAAATGCTGGTGAACCATCCCGATGCCCGCGGCAATCGCGGCCTGGCTGTCGGGAATGGGGGTCGGCGCGCCGTTGACGAAGACTTCGCCGGCGTCAGCCTTGTAAAACCCGTAAAGAATAGACATCAGCGTCGATTTGCCGGCGCCGTTTTCCCCGACGATGCCGTGGATCGCACCCTTGTTCACCGACAGTGAAATGTCCTTGTTCGCCTGCACCGGCCCGAAAGCCTTGGAGATGCCGACCAACTCAATGGCCGGGGCGGCAGTTTCCCGCCGCCCCTTGGTTTTTACGTCTGACACGCTGCTTTCGCCTTATTCGACGGGGCAGGTGTTGTCGGACATGTAATCGTGAACGACGATGTCACCGGCAATGATTTTCGCCTTGGCGTCGTCAACGGCGGCCTTGATGTCGGCCGAGAAGATACCGGCATTGTTGTCATCCAGCGCATAGTCGATCCCGCCATTGGCAAGACCCAGCACGTTGAAGCCGGTTGTCAGATCAGCACCCTCGGTGAAGGCGTTGTAAACGGCGACATCAACGCGTTTCATCATCGAAGTCAGGACCGAACCGGGATGCAGGTAGTTCTGGTTGCTGTCAACGCCGATCGAGTAAACACCCTCGTCCGCTGCAGTTTGCAGAACGCCAACACCCGTGCCACCGGCAGCGGCATAAACAACGTCAGCACCTTGCGCGATCTGCGCCTTGGTCAGTTCGGCGCCCTTGACCGGGTCATTCCAAGCCGACGGTGTCGTGCCGGTCATGTTCTGAATGACGGTGTCACTGCCCGCCGTTGCCTTGACGCCCTGAACATAGCCACACGCAAACTTGCGGATCAGCGGAATATCCATGCCGCCGATAAAGCCGACCGTGCCGGATTTCGACGCCTTGGCAGCGGCGACGCCCACAAGATAGGACCCTTCGTGTTCGTTGAACACGACCGAGCGCACATTGTCCTGACCGACAACCATGTCGATGATGACGAACTTGGTGTCCGGAAAGTCCGGGGCAACCGCTTCGAGCGAGGATGCAAACGCAAAGCCTGCCATCACGATCGGGTTGTTCCCGGCGTCAGCAAAGCGGCGCAGGGCCTGCTCGCGCTGCGCTTCGGAAGAAAGCTCGATCTCGCGATAGCTGCCGCCGGTGTCGGATTTCCATTTTTCGGCGCCATGAAAGGCGGCCTCGTTGAAGGACTTGTCAAATTTTCCGCCGAGATCATAAATGATCGCAGGATCGGCGAGTGCGGCGGTTGCGGTCATGGCAATGACGCTCGCAGTACCCAGGATTACTTTGGTGAAGGACATTTCTTTCTCCCGTTTTACATTCGATTGTTGGGTCGCGGTGTTTCGCATGGGCCAAATCGGCGCCCGGACCCGGATCAGCAGTTGACCATGGTCAATTAAGACCGAAGGGCCGAAACAGCGTCAACAGTTTTTTTACCAATTATTCAGGAAATACGCTGATCTTGTGTGGATAACAGCGCTGGCGGCCGTCAAGAGTGGTTAAAGTGGACGAGTCATCACGGTGGCCGAAACCTTGGGCCCCTTGTCGTGGGAATAGTAATCCTTTCTCACGCCGGCCTCCGTGAACCCGTGTTTGATGTAAAGGTCGCGCGCAGGCTGATTGGTTTGAGCAACTTCAAGAAATGCGGCGTCCGCGAACCGCGCACGGGCGGATTGAAGAAAGTCGCGCACAAGCCTGCCTGCAATGCCCTGGCGGCGATGTTTGGGGGCGACTGCCAGCGTCAGCAATTCTGCCTCCGGTCCGGCGATCCGCCCCAACAGAAAACCCTTGGGTCGCTCTGAGCAGAGGAAAACGCCTTTTTGCGCCAGAAGGTCGGTGAATTCCTGCGCGCTCCACGGACGGGGGGTTGTGAAACACTGCGCGTGAACGGCGGCCAGTTCCAAAGGTTTCATGAAAGGATCCGGGGAGGTGGAATGCGGGACGGTGCCGCATCGGCTTTTCGGAGGTAAAAAGGGGCAGGCCGGGGTTGAGGCCGACCGGCCCTGCCGGCGGCGATCCGGGCAATTGCGACCGGCAGGGAAACGCCGGGATCAACCGCACGGCCACCGGTCTTTTCGGCCAGGCGTTCATTGTCAAAGCCAACGCAGCGAAGGTGGGTCCCCACGCGAAAGGGTTCCGCGAGATCAGGATTGGAAACGACCGCACTGATTGCGGGTTCGGGCTCGTTCAGCATCTGAAGGTAACTTTCGTCGCGGCGCGCGTCGACGGACGCCAGAACCGGGCGTTCGATCCCTTCGGCCAGCGCTTCAAATGTCGTGACCCCGATGGCCGGAATTCCAAGCGCCAGCGCCAGACCGCGCGCGGCTGACACCGATATCCGGATCCCGGTAAAGTTTCCAGGGCCGGTCCCGACGCCGATTGTGCCGATCTCCGGCCATGTGACACCCGCGGATAACAGCAGGTCTTCGATCATGGGAAACAACCGCTCGGCCTGGCCGCGCACCATCGGCTCGGTCGTTTCGGCCAGCGTGGCCGCCCCGCGCACAAGCGCGACCGCGCAGTGTTGGGCGGACGTGTCGAACGCCAGAACAAACGTTTCAGGCGGCAACTGGGCGGACTTCGGTCACTTCGGGAATGTAGTGGCGCAAGAGGTTCTCGATGCCCATTTTCAGCGTCATCGTTGACGACGGGCACCCCGCACATGCCCCTTTCATGGTCAAATAGACGACGCCCCGATCAAACCCGTGAAACGTGATATCCCCACCGTCCTGAGCAACGGCGGGGCGCACGCGTGTGTCAAGCAACTCTTTGATCTGACTGACGATTTCGCTGTCAGGCCCATCATGTTCGGTGTGCCCGGAACCCGTGTCCGGTTGATCGACCGCAGCCAGACCTGACTGGAAATGTTCCATGATCGCGCCCAGAACTGCGGGTTTCAGATGATCCCAGTTCAGGTCATCCTTTTTGGTCACGGTGACGAAATCAGTGCCAAGGAAAACGCCTGTGACACCGTCAACGCCAAACAACCGTTGAGCAAGCGGCGAAGATTCCGCCGTCGTCTCGTTTGGGAAATCCGCGGTTCCGGTGCCCAGCACCACCTGTCCCGGCAGGAATTTCAGGGTCGCGGGGTTCGGTGTGGATTCGGTTTGAATAAACATGGCAGTTTCCTGATGATGCAGCCTCAGATATGTCGTTCCCAAGCAAAATTGTCAAGTTCATTAGAATAATTCTAAATTGACGCCTCAGGGGGACAAATCCCTGAAGATGGCGGGATTGGCGCGGATGTGCAGCACGTGTTTCCCATGCGCAACCTCGTCAGGAAACCGAAATGATCGCCTGTTTCGACATTCCGCCGGGAACGACCGTCACGGGGATCGGCAACGACCCGGAGGCGCGCAGCACATAGCTCACAAGCGGACCCGGCCCTTCCTTTCCCGTACCGGCCCCCAGAACCAGAACGCCGATATCGGGGTTGTCCTGGATGTAATCGATGATTTCGACTTCGGCTTTTCCTTCACGGATGACAAGGTCGGGGGTGATGCCTTCCTTTTCCTTCATCCTGTTGGAAAAGATATCGAAATGCGCGCGGATGCGGTCGCGGGCTTCTTCGCGCATGATGTCCGCGACACCGATCCAATGGTTGAATTCATCGGGCGGGATGACGGCAAGGATGGTGACACCCCCGCCGGTATGTGCTGCGCGAAGGGCGGCAAACCGCATGGCGTTCAGGCATTCGGTGGTGCTGTCAAGGATGACAAGGAATCGGCGCATGGCAGTCCTTTCGGTTCGACCGGGGAAAGCATCGCGCATGTCAGGCGTTGACGCAAGCCAAGGGTTCGGCGTGCGACATGATTCTCATGATCCGGTCGTACTCGCCCAGTCCCAGTAAAGCTCGCGCGCGAGGCGTGAAACCGGACCGTGCTGATACCCCGTGTCCTCAAAAGCCGTGACGGGTGTGACCTTGGACATGTTTCCCGAAAGAAACACTTCGTC
>CAYXNM010000131.1:0-3013 GCA_964466385.1 uncultured Rhodobacter sp.
TTGTTCCTCAGTCGCGCGTCATGCGGTCGGATTTCTTTCGCACCAGAACCATGCGAAGATCGTGCATGGCCATCAGCAGGCTGTCCGTGAATTTTTCAAGATCCGCGTCACTGGCCCTGGTTTGCGCCCAGTGCGCTGTCAGGTTGAGGTGATCTATCGCGCGAAAAATATCGTCGATGTCGCGCGCCGCCAGCGTCTCTTGGCGCGCCGCAATCCAGGCTTGGATCGCGGCCTTTTCGGCCTCGCTCGGCGTTTCGTTGGCGTGGTACTTGATCTGGCCGTTATTGGTGTTGACGACCGCGATCTGGTCCATGTCCAGCCGCCTTTGGCGGTTCTCGGTATCAACACGGAATACGGTCGCACCGTTGTCCCTGATCCTGAAATAAAGGTCCTGAAGTACCGCCATTCGAAAACCGCCCGCCCGTTCACGTCAAGGAAGCGCAAAAGTCCTGAATTCTTGTGCAGGCTTCCCTGAGCGCTTCGTCCGAAGTAGCATAGCTGACGCGAAAGTTTGGCGATAGTCCAAATGCCTGCCCAAAGACCACGGCCACGCCGGTGTGTTGCAAAAGGGCGGTCGCGAAATCTTCGTCCGTTGCGATCACCTTGCCGGCGGGTCCGGTTTTCCCGATGCACCCCTTGATCGAAGGGTAGACATAGAACGCGCCCTGGGGTTCGGGGCAGTTCAGGCCCTCGGCATCATTCAGCATGGAAACGACCATGTCACGGCGGCGCTGAAAAACTGGGCGGCTTTCCCTGATATAGTCCTGCGGTCCGTTCAACGCTTCAACGGCGGCCCATTGAGAGATGGAGCAGGGGTTTGACGTCGATTGCGACTGAATGGTGCGCATGGTGGCAATCAGATCCTCAGGCCCTGCGGCATATCCGATGCGCCAGCCCGTCATCGCATAAGCCTTGGAAACCCCGTTGACGGTCAGCGTCCGGTCGTAAAGCCGCGGTTCGACCTGGGCGGGCGTGCAGAATTCAAAAGGGGGATAGGACAGGTGTTCGTACATGTCGTCACTGAGAACGCGCACATGGGGGTGTCGCACCAGAACGTCGGTCAGCGCCCTGAGTTCGTGGCACGCATAGCCCGCTCCCGTGGGGTTCGAGGGGGAATTGAAGATCAGCCACTTGGTCTTGGGCGTGATCGCGCTCTCCAGTTCAGCGGCGGTCAGCTTGTAATCGTTTTCGGCGCGCGCGCGGGCGAAAACCGGAACGCCCCGCGCGATCAGCACCATGTCGGGGTAGGATACCCAGTATGGGGCGGGAATGATCACCTCGTCGCCGGGGTTGAGCGTGGCCATGAGCGCATTGAACAGCACCTGTTTGCCGCCGGACGAAACAGACACTTGCGACGGTGTGTAGTCAAGCTCGTTTTCCCGCCGGAACTTGGCGCAAACCGCCGCCTTCAGCTCGGCGATTCCATCCGGTGCGGTGTACTTTGTTTTCCCTTTGTTAATTGCATCTTTCGCGGCGTTCTTGATGTTGTCCGGGGTGTCGAAATCAGGCTCGCCCGCTGCCAGGCCGATGACGTCGCGACCCTCGGCCTTCATACTCTGCGCCAGGGTCGAAATGACAATCGTCGGCGACGGTTTCACGCGTTTGATCGCGTCGGACAAAAAAGCCATGATCCCCCCGGATTGCAAGTTTCCGCAGCATGTCTTAGGTTGCGCACGCAGCGTGGGCAAGCAATGATTGTCCGCCGATCATTCAGGCAGAGAGACATCATGACAACAGTTCGGCCAACCGACGACATCGGATATTTCAGCGAGGAGGCCGCGACTTTCGGCGACCGTGTGGCGGCGGCGCGGCGGGCCATGGGCCTGACGCAGGAACGTCTCAGCCAGAAAATGGGAATCAAGTTAAAGACCCTGCAGGCATGGGAAGACGACGTGTCCGAACCCCGCGCCAACAAGTTGCAGATGCTGGCGGGCGTCCTGAATATCTCGATCATATGGCTTTTGACGGGCGAGGGCGAAGGTGTGCAGGATCCGTGGGCGGAAACGGACCCGGTTTCCCGCGAAACGACTGAACTTGTTGCGGAATTCCGGGCGGTAAGGCAGGAATACCGGCGCCTGGAAACCCGTCTGAACAAGATCGAGAAAATGATTTTGGCCGCGGCGAGAAGCTAGCACCCCATCAGGCGACAAGGAAAACGCACATTGACCGAAACACCTGAAATCCGTCTCAAGCGCCTGAAAATGCGCTCGATGCGGCGTGGCATCAAGGAGATGGACATGATCCTGGGCACGTTCGCCCAATCGGGCCTTTCCGGCCTGAGTGCCGGTGAAATCGATATCTACGAGTCGCTGCTGGTTGAGAATGATCACGACCTTTATGCGTGGTTTTCCGGTCGCCTGAGCGCGCCCGCCGCGTTCGCCCCGCTGATCGAAAAGATCTCCGGTTCGCTGGCGCGGGAAATACCTGTCGCCGCGCAGTCGAAGTTTCCCGCATCGGTTTAACGTCTTTTTTGGGATTTTGACGCAATCCTCCGCTCATCGGATAATTTGGCGGAGAGGTTCATGAGCCTTCATCAAACGGACACACTCAACAACGGCCGGCGATTTCAGGGGGATTACCTGGATGCCTTGGGTATGGTGGAACGGCTGCATCGTCTTTTGCTGGACGTGATCAAGGACGAATTCGAACGCCTGGGCCTGCTGGACATCAACGCCGTTCAGGCACTCTTGCTGTTCAATGTCGGCGAGAACGAGGTTACGGCGGGCGAACTGAAGTCGCGCGGCTACTATCAGGGATCCAATGTTTCCTATAATCTCAAGAAGTTGGTGGAGGCGGGATACATGCATCACCAGCGCTGCCAGATCGACCGTCGCGCGGTGCGCGTGAAACTGACCGACAAGGGGCGCGAAATCCGGACGATCGTCAGCACGCTTTTTTCGCGTCACGCCGAAAAGCTCGAGGAAAACGCGATAATGGAAAAAGGGACGCTGATTTCCCTCAACAGATCGCTGAAAACGGTGGAGCGGTTCTGGAGCGATCAGATCCGGTATAT
>CAYXNM010000131.1:3113-7303 GCA_964466385.1 uncultured Rhodobacter sp.
GTGCCGGGCGCTCGGGCTGACTGCGGCGATTTGTGGAGTTTCCTCGGCACAAAGGTTTGCTAAAACCAAAGCGGTTATATAGGAACACCGCCATGGACTATTCAAATCGACTTGAGACAGCAATCAACGGGCTCCACGACGAGGGGCGTTACCGCACGTTCATCGATATCGAACGCAAGAACGGGCTTTTTCCCAAGGCAACCTGGCATGCTCCGGATGGCACGAATCGCGAAATCGCGGTTTGGTGCGGCAACGACTATCTGGGCATGGGTCAGCACCCAAAGGTCGTTGAGGCCATGCACCGGGCGCTGGAGACCAGCGGCGCCGGATCCGGGGGAACCCGCAACATTTCCGGCACCACGGTCTATCACAAGGAACTTGAGGCGGAAATCGCCGGTCTGCACGGCAAAGAGGCCGCCCTGGTGTTCACGTCGGCCTATATTGCGAACGATGCAACCCTGTCGGTCCTGCCCAAGTTGTTTCCGGGCCTTGTTATCCTGTCGGATGAACTCAACCATGCTTCGATGATTCAGGGCATTCGCCACGGTGAATGCGAGAAACACATTTTCCGGCACAATGACACGGCACATCTGCGCCAGTTGCTGGAAGGCATCGCACCCGGCCGACCAATCGTCATCGCGTTCGAATCGATTTATTCCATGGACGGCGATTTCGGCCCGATTGCCGGGATTTGCGATCTGGCCGAAGAATTCGGTGCTCTGACCTATATCGACGAGGTGCATGCCGTCGGTATGTACGGCGCACATGGCGGTGGTGTCTCGGAACGGGACAATCTCGCGCACCGGATCGACCTGATCAACGGAACGCTCGCCAAGGCTTTCGGGGTCATGGGCGGATATGTCGCGGCTTCGGCCAGGATGATCGACGCCATCCGTTCCTTTGCGCCGGGCTTCATCTTTACGACGTCGCTGCCGCCTGCGGTCGCGGCAGGGGCAACCGCGTCCATCCGCCATCTCAAGACTGACGGGACGCTGCGCGAACAGCAACAAACCAACGCCGCCATTCTGAAAACTCGGTTCAAGGCATTGGGCCTGCCGATGGTCGATCACGGCAGCCACATCGTACCGGTTCATGTGGGCAACCCCGTCAAATGCAAGATGCTGTCGGATCTGCTCCTGGAGAATTACGGCATTTACGTTCAGCCGATCAATTTCCCGACCGTTCCGCGCGGGACAGAGCGCCTGCGTTTCACACCGTCGCCCGTTCATACGTCTGACCTGATGAATGCGCTCATTGGCGCCATGGACGAACTCTGGCAGCGCTGTGAGCTAAATCGTGCCGAATTGAGCGCCTGACTCCTCCGGGCGGTGCAACAATCTCTTTCATGTGCTAGTGTGGCCATGCAAAAAAGCTACCGATGACGAATCGGAGCTCGGTGGGGGGACTACCGGGTACGCAAAATGGGGCAGCGTGCATGGGCGACAGCGCCGAACTTTCAGAGGTGAAGGGGTTTGACTCCTACCCGGTGAAACTGGGTGATGTCATGCGTGGTGAACGCGCGACCCTTGGCAAATCTCTGCTCGATGTTCAGCGCGAACTGCGCGTCAAGGCCGCCTATATTTCCGCAATTGAAAGCTGCGACCCCTCGGCGTTTCAAACGCCCGGATTCGTGGCCGGGTATGTGCGTTCCTATGCCCGTTATCTGGGCCTCGACCCGGAGGCGACGTTCGCCCGGTTTTGCGCGGAAAGCGATTTTGACGGCGTCCACCCCGGTATTCGCAAGCGTCAAAAGGAAAAAAGGCCGGTGGCCGCGATCAACCTGACCCCGGCGGGCAGCGTGGCGCAGGCGGACCTGAGCGCGTTGTCGCGCGCGCCCGTTTCGCCGCTCGGCGACGGGGTGATGGAGGGGATATCGGCCTCGGCCGTCGGTTCAGTTCTTGTTCTCGTCGTTTTGATCATGGGCATAGGGTACGGGGCCTGGGCGGTGTTGCAGGACATTCAGCGCGTCGAATTCGCGCCCGCGGAGCCGGGCGTCGAGGCCGTCGCCGTCCTCACAGACCCCCTGCGGGAAGACAAATCCGCAGCCCTGGACCAGCTCTATCGCCAAAAAGAGCTCGACGTGCCTGTCATGACGCCCCGTGATGGCCCGATTGCGGCGCTCGACCCGTCGACGATCGGGGCGCTGGTGCCGGGAAACGGACAGATCAACGCACGGGAAACGGCGGCTCTGCTGGAAGAGTCGGTTCCGCGCGTGACGGAAAAGGCCCTGCCCGTCATCGCGATACTCGCCAGCCGTCCGGCATGGGTGCGGGTGTCACAGCCTGACGGGACCATTCTTTTTGAGCGTATTCTGGATGGTGGCGAAGGGTTCCAGTTGCCACCGCAAGCCACTGCAAGCGTGCTGAGGGCGGGGAATTCCGGGGCGGTCTATCTGACGATGGATGGCATCCCTTTCGGCCCGGTCGGCAGCGGCACGTCGGTCGTCAAGAATGTGGCCCTCGGGCCGGCAGAGATTTTTGAGACATTTCAGGCGGTCAATGACAAGGCCGAGCTGCGGGCGCTGGAAAGCCCCAAGGTCATAACCCTTAATGACGTTCCGTTGAACGAATAACCGATTGCCGACATTGTCAGCCGGGATGAAACCCTTTAACCGTCGGTGCCAGTTGACCCCGATGCGACAAGGTCCCCATGACCCACAACCCGATCCGCCCCTGGCGCAATATCACGCGCCGCCGGTCCCGCCAGATCCACGTCGGACCCGTTGCGATCGGGGGGGATGCGGCCATTTCCGTCCAGAGCATGACCAACACCCCGACCCCGGACGTCAGGGCGACGGTCGCGCAAATTCAGGCCTGTGCCGACGCGGGGGCGGATATCATGCGGGTGTCCTGCCCGGATGAGGCCTCGACCAAAGCGTTTGCCGAGATTGTTCGCGAAAGCCCGGTGCCGCTGGTGGCCGATATCCATTTCCACTATCGCCGCGCCATTGAGGCGGCCGAGGCGGGGGCGGCGTGCCTTCGGATCAACCCGGGAAACATTGGCGCCAAGGAACGCGTGGCCGAGGTCATTCAGGCGGCGCGCGACAACAATTGTTCGATCCGGATCGGGGTAAATGCCGGGTCACTGGAAAAGCATCTGCTTGAAAAATTCGGCGAGCCATGCCCCGAAGCGATGATTGAAAGCGGTCTTGGTCATATCCGTATTCTGGAGGACGCTGGATTCGCGGAATTCAAGATCAGCGTCAAAGCCTCGGACGTGTTCCTTGCGGCCGCCGCCTATCAGGGTCTGGCTGAGGCGACCGATGCGCCGATCCACCTGGGCATCACCGAGGCGGGCGGGTTGGTCTCGGGCACCGTGAAATCGGCCATCGGACTTGGCAATCTTTTATGGGCGGGCATAGGCGACACCATGCGCGTCAGCCTGTCCGCCGATCCGGTGGAGGAGGTCAAGGTTGGCTTTGAAATCCTGAAATCATTAGGTCTGCGCCATCGCGGTGTTTCGATCATCTCTTGCCCTTCCTGCGCGCGGCAGGGGTTCGACGTGATCGAAACCGTGAAAGTGCTGGAAGAGCGGCTGGCTCATATCCGCACCCCCATCACGCTATCGATCATCGGCTGCGTCGTGAACGGACCGGGTGAGGCGTTGATGACCGATATCGGGTTTACCGGTGGCGGGGCAGGGTCCGGAATGGTCTATCTGGCAGGCAAGCAGGATCATAAGCTCAACAACGAAAAACTGGTTGATCATATTGTCAAACAGGTTGAAATCCGAGCGGAACAGATTGAGGCCGGTGCAGATGCTGCCGAGTAACTGACAATGAAGCCCGTATTAATCTTCTGTGTTCTGGTGATTGCAGGCGTGCTGGCCTTCATCCGACTTGCCCCCAGCAACCCGGATATCTGGCATGTGGATCCACAGGCCGCCAAAAAACCACGCAAACCAAACGCGTTCATCCTGCGCCCGGACAGTGAAAAGCATCCTTCGCCGGAATTTGCGATGACTGCGGGCGCGCTGGCACAAGCGTTCGATGATCTGGCGCTGTCGGATGCAGGCGTTTCAAGGCTGGCGGGCACTCCGGAAGAACTGTGGGTCACCTACATCGCGCGCAGCAGGGTGATGGGGTATCCCGATTACATCTCGGTTAGATTTCTCGAGCTTGGCCAGAACCGCTCCACACTCGCGGTCTATTCACGCGCCCGCTTTGGATATCGCGATTTCGGGGTTAATCG
>CAYXNM010000132.1:0-7226 GCA_964466385.1 uncultured Rhodobacter sp.
CGCCCGCCGGGGCGCGAAGCCTATCCGGGTGACGTTTTCTATCTGCACTCGCGCCTGCTGGAACGTGCGGCCAAACTGAACGAAGACAACGGTGCCGGGTCGATCACGGCCCTTCCGATCATCGAAACCCAGGGCGGCGACGTGTCGGCCTTTATCCCGACCAACGTGATTTCGATCACCGACGGGCAGATTTTCCTTGAGACCGAACTGTTCAACTCGGGCATTCGCCCGGCGGTGAACACCGGCCTTTCGGTTTCGCGCGTGGGGTCGTCAGCACAGACGAACGCAATGAAATCGGTTGCCGGTTCGATCAAGCTGGAACTCGCACAGTATCGCGAGATGGCGGCGTTCGCCCAGTTCGGTTCGGACCTTGACGCAGCGACGCAGGCGCTGCTGAACCGCGGTGCGCGGCTGACCGAACTGCTGAAGCAATCCCAGTATTCGCCCCTGACAAATGCCGAACAGGTCATTTCGATCTATGCGGGCACCAAAGGTTATCTGGATGGTATCGAGGTGAGCGAAGTGAACCGGTTTGAAACCGGCCTTCTGGCGCATCTGCGCCAGAACCATTCCGATCTGCTGGACGATATCACCAACAACGACCGCAAGGTCAAAGGTGATCTGGAAGACGCGATCAAATCCGCCGTTGAAGGCTTTGCAAAAGACTTCAGCTGACTAGTGGCCTCAAGGAACAAGGAGCTTTGCTGAAATGGCAAACCTCAAGGACCTGAAAACCCGGATCGAAAGCGTCAAGTCGACGCGGAAGATCACCAAGGCCATGCAGATGGTGGCCGCGGCCAAACTGCGACGTGCACAGGAATCCGCCGAAGCAGCGCGCCCCTATGCGGACCGCATGTCTGCGGTCATGGCCAATCTTGCCCGCGCCGCAGCGGACGCCGCCGACGCGCCGGCCTTGCTCGCCGGCAACGGAAAAGACAAGGTTCATCTGCTCGTCGTCGCGACATCCGAACGCGGCTTGTGTGGTGGTTTCAACTCGTCAATCGTCAAGCTGGCACGGGCCCACGCGGCAAAGCTGCTGGCCCAGGGGCGCACGGTGAAAATCCTCACGGTGGGTAAGAAAGGCCGCGAACAGCTGAAACGCGATTTCGGGGACCACATGGTTGACCATGTTGACCTTTCCGATGTGCGCAATGTCGGCTATTCCAACGCGCAAGGCATTGCCAACGACGTGCTGGCGCGGTTTGAGGCCGGTGAATTCGACGTTGCCACCGTGTTCTTCAATGCGTTTCAATCGGTCATGACGCAAGTGCCGACACAGGTGCAACTGATACCGGCTGATGTTCCCGCCACCGACAATGACAGCAGCGCGTTTTATGAATTCGAACCCGACGAAGAAGAGATCCTGACGGAACTGCTGCCCGCCGCGATGACCACGCGGATTTTCTCGGCATTGCTCGAAAATGGTGCGTCCGAGCAAGGGGCGCGCATGTCGGCCATGGACAACGCAACCCGCAACGCGGGCGAGATGATCGACAAGCTGACGATCGAGTACAACCGCTCGCGGCAAGCGGCGATCACCAACGAACTTATCGAAATTATTTCGGGCGCCGAGGCGCTCTGAGACAAACCGGAGAAACCAGATATGGCAAAAGCTGAAGGTATCATTACGCAGGTGATCGGCGCCGTTGTCGACGTTCAGTTCGACGGCGATCTTCCCGCGATCCTGAACGCGCTCGAAACCGAGAACAAGGGTCAGCGGCTGGTGCTGGAAGTTGCCCAGCACCTTGGCGAAAACACCGTTCGCGCGGTCGCGATGGACGCAACCGAGGGTCTTGTGCGCGGTGCGCCGGTCAAAGACCTCGGCGAAGCGATTTCCGTTCCCGTGGGGACCGAAACGCTTGGGCGCATCATCAACGTGATCGGCGAGCCGGTCGATGAAAAAGGCCCCGTCAAGACCAAGGCACGTCGCCCCATTCACGCGGACGCGCCTGATTTTTCCGAGCAATCCACCGAGAGCGAAATCCTGGTTACCGGCATCAAGGTTGTTGACCTGCTGGCGCCCTACACCAAGGGCGGCAAGATCGGCCTCTTTGGCGGCGCGGGTGTTGGCAAGACCGTTCTGATCATGGAACTGATCAACAACATCGCCAAAGTCCACTCGGGCCTGTCGGTTTTTGCCGGTGTGGGCGAGCGGACGCGTGAAGGCAACGACCTTTACCACGAGATGATTGAATCCGGTGTTATCGTGCCTGACGATCTGGAAAAATCAAAAATCGCGCTGGTTTACGGCCAGATGAACGAGCCTCCGGGGGCACGGATGCGCGTTGCTCTGTCGGGTCTGACGCTGGCCGAGCAGTTCCGCGACGAAACCGGGACCGACGTTCTGTTCTTTGTCGACAACATTTTCCGCTTCACCCAAGCGGGCTCCGAGGTTTCCGCCCTTCTGGGTCGTATCCCCTCGGCTGTGGGCTATCAGCCGACGCTGGCGACCGACATGGGCGCGATGCAGGAAAGGATCTCATCGACCAAGGCAGGTTCGATCACGTCCGTTCAGGCGGTTTACGTGCCTGCGGACGACCTGACTGACCCGGCCCCTGCGACCTCGTTTGCGCACCTTGATGCCACGACCGTTTTGTCACGTGCGATCTCCGAACTTGGGATTTACCCGGCCGTTGACCCGCTTGACAGCACCAGCCGCATTATGGATCCGTCGATTGTGGGCGAGGATCACTATAACGTGGCGCGCGACGTTCAGGGTATCTTGCAGCGCTATAAATCCTTGCAGGACATCATCGCCATTCTGGGGATGGACGAGTTGAGCGAGGAAGACAAGCTGACCGTAACACGCGCGCGGAAAATCCAACGCTTCCTGTCGCAACCCTTTGATGTTGCACAGGTCTTTACGGGTTCTCCGGGCGTCCAGGTGCCGCTGGAGGACACGATCTCCTCGTTCAGGGCCGTTGTTGCCGGCGAATATGATCACCTTCCCGAAGCGGCGTTCTACATGGTCGGCGGTATCGACGAAGTGGTCGCCAAAGCCGAGAAACTGGCCGCGGAAGCCGCCTAAACCGCAGGAGGCCGCAATGGCCGGTACGTTACAATTCGATCTGGTCTCGCCCGAGCGGATGCTTGCCTCGTTTGAGGCAACCGAAGTGGAAATCCCCGGAGCCGAGGGGGATTTCACCGCCATGGCGGATCACGCGGCGGTGGTCACGACCATGCGTCCCGGTATTCTCAAAGCGTCCGGCGCCTCGGAAAAGCAGGAATTCGTGGTTTCGGGCGGGTTCGTCGAAGTGACGTCCACCGGCGCTTCGGTTCTGGCCGAGGTCGCGCTGCCGCGTTCGGACGTGACCCGCGCGGCGCTTGATGATATGATCGCGTCGGCTCAGGCGGCTGCTGACAAGGCGTCGCCCGAAAAACAGGATGCCGCCGACAAGCGGCTTGCGGACACGATAGGCCTGGGTGACACGCTGGGCCTCTGAAATCAGGCCGGATAATGCGTAAGCTGAGGAACCATTTGATCGGCGTGGAACAGGGGCAGACGACCCTGTTTTCGGATTTCGAGAATGGCGGCGAGATGTGGAGCGGTCAGGGAAATCGAACCTGCCGCGTTCGAGTGGAATTCAGCGAAAAATTCAAGTCGGTGCCTTGTGTTCACGTCACGCCGGACATGATCGATATGGATCAGCGCGCCAATCACCGCACCGATATCGCCGCGGAAAACGTGACGGAACGGGGTTTCGAGATCGTTTTCAAAACCTGGGGCGACACAAAAATCGCACGCGTCCGCGCCGGTTGGTTTGCAATCGGTGAAGCGCGCGGTGACGATGAATGGGATATATCGTGACAATCCGGTTGGTATGATCTGTCCGGAACCTGCGATACGGGACGGATTTTGCACCAACCCGACCAACCCCTGGCTTGTGGATGCCCGGTTTTAGGCGCGATTGATTTGATACACCGTGTCCCTCGCACCCTTAACAAAGCAGTGATGAGGGCAGCGCCTGCCTGGGTGGGCGCTTTGTGGCGCTTGGTTGTCGCGCGTGGTATCCTCGTGGTAAAAATCAATGATATCAGCGCATTGCGCCGTTGCAAAAGCGCCCGCCGAGGGGCAGGCAGGCGCTGCCCGGCGTATCCGCCGGGCGGGAATGGGGATGGGGGGTGCGCCTAAAGGCCGGGGGCGAACGCGTGCTGCGATTTTCTACTGCCCTCAATCATGGGTTCGTCATTGGGCGCGCTGGTATCAGACGTCGCCGTAGTACCCTTGATAGATATCCGACAGGGTTTCGCTTTCAAAAAGCGACGAAACCGATGTTCCGTGGGCAATGTTGAGGATCGCCTGAGCGAAAACCGGTGCAGTCGGAATGATCCGGATATTGGCGGCTTTCTTGACGCGGGATGATGCTTCAATTGAATCCGTGACGACAAGGCTCTTCATGACCGACTTTGTTACCCTTTCAACCGCAGGCCCGGAAAGAACGCCGTGGGTGATGTAGGCGTGAACCTCGGACGCGCCCGCTGAAACCAGAGTTTCCGCCGCCTTGCACAATGTGCCCGCCGTATCCACCATGTCGTCAACGATCAGGCAGGTCCGCCCCTTGACGTTGCCGATCACGTTCATCTCGGCGATTTCACCGGGGGCACTGCGCCGCTTGTCGACAACGGCCAGGTCAAGGTCGTGCCGCTTGGCCAATTCGCGCGCGCGGCCCATTCCGCCAACATCCGGCGAGACAACGATCAGATTGTCGAGATCATCAAAATGCTCGGCAATATCAAGCGCAAACACGGGCGAGGCGTAAAGGTTGTCAACCGGAATATCGAAAAAACCCTGAATTTGCGTTGCGTGCAAATCCATCGTCAGGACCCGTTCAACACCCGCCCGTGCGATCAGATTGGCGACCAGTTTGGCGGAAATGGGCGTACGCGCCTTGGTGCGACGGTCCTGCCGGGCATAGCCGAAATAGGGGATCACGGCGGTAATGCGCGAGGCCGACGAGCGTTTCAGCGCGTCGGCCATGATCAAAAGCTCCATCAGATTGTCATTCGCCGGATTTGATGTCGGCTGAATGATGAACATGTCCTCGCCGCGCACATTCTCAAAAACCTCGACGAAAATCTCCTGATCGTTGAAACGCTCGACCCGCGTGTCGACCAGTTCGGTCCTGTGGCCCTGATAAAGCGACATGCGTCGCGCGATGGCTTTGGCCAACGTTCTGTTCGCGTTTCCAGAGATAAGTTTCGGTTCGCCGCTGGACGCCATCTGATATCCTTCAGTGCCATTGCCCGCGCCAAGATTATGGCGCATCCTGAACTGGGCTTCGCTTAACATTGCCCATTGTGTTTGCCTAGTGGCATAGAGTCACTGACGAAAAAGAATCTACACCCGACCGGAGGTCCCATGCCCCAAATCGAATATTTCCTGTCAACCATATCGCCTTTCACCTATCTCGCCGGCAACCGATTGGAAGAAGTCGCCGAAAAACACGGCGCTTCCATCCTTTACAAACCGTTTGATGTGGTCGCCACATTCGCGCGCACCGGCGGGACGCATCCCGGTGAACGCCACGAATCCCGAAAGTCCTACCGGTTGCAGGAACTGCGCCGGATCTCAAAACGCCTTGGCATGCCGATCAATCTCCAGCCGCTGCACTGGCCGACGAACTCTGCACCCAGTGCCTATGCGATCATCGCGGCGCAAAACGCCGGTGGCGGTTCGGTGGGCCTGCTTGCGCAGCGCATCCTTGCATCGTGCTGGGCGGAAGAAAAGGATGTGGCCGGGGACGATATCATTCGCGCCTGCCTCAGCGACGCCGGATTTGACCCGGAACTTGCGAACAGCGGTCTGATGGAAGGGGCCGAGGTGTTTGCGGCCAACAACGAGGAGGCCGTTGCCCGCGGCGTTTTCGGCGCGCCCACATATCTGGTGGAGGATCAGGTTTTCTGGGGGCAGGACCGTCTGAGCTATCTTGACGATTACCTGGCCGGGGCTGGTTGAGGCCGTCGTTTCGCGGTCTTCCCCCGGATCAGGGCAAGTAATTCCCCGATGTCCTTTTCGCTAGTTGCCCAGTTGCAGACCAGTCGCGCGCTGAGCATGGCGGCATCGTCGCCCTCGTCCCAGCGGGTTTCGTCGTCAAGATAATACTGGGCACCTGCGGCGCGCGCGCGACGATGGGCGCCGCGCGGCCATGCGGCAAAAAGGATGTTCACATCACGCCGGTTCCGGATCTCGACATCCGGTATGGCGCGCAGTCCGTGCTCCAACAGCTCCGCCGCGCGATTGGCCCGCGCCGCCAGTTCCAGCCACAAACCCCTGTCAAGATAAGCCGCGTACTGGGCGGCCATGAAGCGTTGTTTTGAAACCATATGCCCGCCGCGCAAGCGACGGTGCGCAAGATCGCGGGCCAGCTCGGAGTTGAAAAAGATCACCGCTTCGGCCCCGATCATTCCGTTCTTTGTGCCGCCGAAACTGAGGGCATCAATGCCCGCTTTCCAGGACATTTCCGCCGGTGAGCAGCCAAGTGCCGCCAGCGCGTTGGCAAACCGCGCGCCGTCCATGTGACAGGGCACCCCGAAGGATTTGGCAATGCGCGTCAGTTCCCTGATCGCGTCCAGCGCATAGACCGATCCGAATTCGGTGGCCTGCGTCAGGCTGAGCGGCCCGCAGCTTGTATCCGCAGGACCGCCCTTCCGGATCGCCGACATGGCATCAGACAGGGCCTGTGGATCGATGGTGCCGTTTTCGCCGGGCAGTGGCGTCAGTTTCGCCCCGCCGGAGTAAAACTCGGTCGCGCCGCTTTCGTTGACGTTGATATGTGCGTCTGCGTGGCAAAAAACGCTGTCCCACGGTTTTGCGAGGCATCCAAGGATCAGCGCGTTTGCCGCCGTTCCGGTCGGGGCGAATTCCACAATGGCCTCGGGCGCTTCAAACAGCTTGCGGATTTGGGCGCGCGCCGCATCGGTTCGGGTGTCCTGACCGTAACCAAGACTGTAGCCTTGGTTGGCAGTGGCGATGGCCGCAACGATTTCAGGCGCTGCGGGGCCGGCATTGTCCGAAGCAAAGAACATTCAGGTGATCCCTCCAATGATAAAATCCTCAAGATCGTCTTCGTCGACCTCGTATTCGGCCACCACCCTGTCCTGCATGGAATAACCGGCGTCATGGACGCTCTCGCGCGACCCGGTTAGCAGCGGGTGCCAGTCATAAAGCGGCTTGCCCTCGAACAGCAGGCGATAGGCGCAGGTTGCGGGCATCCAGTAGGCGTTGC
>CAYXNM010000133.1:0-7180 GCA_964466385.1 uncultured Rhodobacter sp.
TCAAAGCTATTTGACCCAGACTTCCACCCGGCGGTTTGCGATGCGTCCGCGTTCGGTGTCGTTGCAGGCGACGGGGGCGACCTCTCCAAACCCGATGGTTTTGAACTTTATTTTCGACAAGTCAGCGCGCGAGGCGGCCGTTTTCACCATTCTGGCAAGTTTTTCGGCGCGTTGACGGGACAAACGCCGGTTGGCGTTCGCGCTGCCAAGAGAATCCGAAAACCCGGCAAAGATCAGTTCCCGACCGTCGAACTCTCCGATTTCGATCTTCTCGGCCAAATCACGCAACCCGCGCAAAGACCAATCGTCAAGGTCCGAACGGTTTTCAGTGTACCGAAACGAGGTCGAAATCCTGCTGGTGTCCGACAGCGCCAGCACATAGCCCCTCAGCGCCGCAAGCGAGACGTCACCGCCCGCGGTTCGCAGCGCATTGGCAATGAATTCCTGACGCTTTGACAGGGGATAAACGACAAGGTTTTGACCGACATAACCGGTATCTGCCACCGCCGACTGGCCGTCAGGGCTTTTCAGGTAAGAAAGGAATTCACGGGTGTTCACGGGCAGGCGGTGATTTTGCCGGAACAGATAATGGGGCAGGACCAAAGGGTAATCACCCGCCTTTATGGAAAACCGCGTCGGAACCTGCCGGATACCGCAGGCCCCGCGTACTGCCAGCGGCCTGGTGTTCCGGATCGAGGCGAAGTTGGTGAATCCGATGGCGAAAGGATCGGCAAGGACGGCCTTGGAAATAGCCTCTCCGGTTGTGAGAACGCTGGCTTTCGCCGGAACCGCGCCGGGTATCGCCTGCATGAGTGCGCGTGAAAACGCTGCCCCGATATCCGATCCCGCCGGGTGTCGTATGCGCCTGATCGGCGCCTCGAACCCACCCAGTTCGGCCCAGTTGTTGATCCGGCCGGAATAGATGGCGGAAAGATCCCCCATCGAAAGGGACGAGACCGGGTTTTCCGGGGACACCAGAAACACCAATGCGTCCAGTGCGATAACCTGCTGTTGATACCGGCTGGCAAGGTTGCCGATGCCGGCGATCCGGGCCTCGCGCATATGGTCCGGTGTTTGCGACCGGATCGTCACGGCCAGATCACTCTGGTCGCGGATCAACGCATTCAGGGCCCGGGACGAGGAAGACGTTCTTGACTGGATACGGGCCACGGGAACGTTGCTGCTGTCGGACAGAAAATATGTCCACTCACCGCTGTCATAATCCGTTCGCAGCGCCTGCAACCCGTGGGAAAAGGCAAAATCCTCCAGCATGGGCGGGATGATATTCGCGATCGAATCCCCGTCACCGGCGATTGTTACGTCCGCTGCGTATTGGCCGGGGTCGGGGCAACCCGGGCCGGTGCAGGTCATCCCGACCGCGCGCACCGTCATTTCGCCGAACCGGGTATTCAGGCGATAGAACTCGCCGTCATAATCAAGAAGATCGCCGGAAAGCCGGACCGAACGATTTGCCGACTGCAACGTGATGGTTTGCGAGAAAGACGCGGTTTGCCCGGCAAACGACAGGGCAGCCGAGCATAAGACAATTCTTGCCAGGCCTGCTTTCATTCCCGTTTGCCCCAAATCCTATTTTGCGGCGATAATCAGGTCCCTCGCCGCATTTTTCAAGACCACGCTTTGCACCTTATCGTTGCAGGCGGGCAGTTTGAACTGTATTCCCGCCGCGCCGGTCAGACGGCCAGCGTGTGATCGAAAACTGCGCAGGATCTCGGCGGTGCCACAGGTCTCTGCGCTCGATGTTGCCAGAACGGATATCTCGACCGCACCGGCGGGTGTTTTTCCCGTACGTTGCAATGTGTATATTTCTGCCTGTATCGGGTTTTCCACGTCGGGATCACCCAGACGCACGGTGTATCCCGTATCATAGGCCCTTGGCCCACCACCGGCCCCGGACTGGCCTGACCAGATGTCGCCGGTGGTTTCCGGTTTTGCCCCAAACTCAAGGGCGTGAAGGCCGATATCAAAATCCCCGGCCCACTGAACGGCGATGCGGTCGATCCTTTCAAGGTCCGGAACATTGACCCGCGACTTGAGAACGCGACCATCCGGCAAGGTCACCGAGAACAGCGCCAAACTTTCAAATGCCGGAATGATCTCTGCCAGGTTTCCCGAGTGGCCCGTTCGAATGGCGACGGCCAGTCGTCCATGTCTGATTTCGACGCGCGTGTTGGGAAGGCATGGTGCATCTAGCGAGAGTTCGACCAAACCGCCGGGCGCGGCCTGTGTCTTCAGCGCGACCGAGCATTGTGTGCCAAACGGGCTTTGATCGATGCCCTTCATGACCTGGGGTGCGGTGAAACCGGCGTCGGTTGCGACGACGCGCCGCACCAGCTTGCCGCCCGAGAGCCTGGCAAGTGTGTTGGCGCGGTGCAACACGGGTTCGCTCGGCAAGGCCAGGATCAGCGATCCGGCGATCGGGCTTTCATCGTTCAGCGTCCCGCCCTGCGCCGCCACCTCGGCCACGGTCCTGAGGTCGCTTGCAAAACTGTCGGGCGTGTCCATCGAGAACCGGCCATCGACAGCGGTTATTTTCGCGATCGGTTTCGGGCGATCAAACCGTGCCGTTGTCTCGACCGCTATTCTTGCCAGTTTCGTGCCTTCCGTGGGCAACGTGGTCGTTTCGGCTTTCGCGGTCCGGCCCAGATGAACATTCGTGATTTCAAGGTCGGCGGTGTTCTTTTTGACCTGATCGGTCAGACCGGTCACATCCGTTGTCGGGCCGGTCTGGACGGTATCCACGGGGTCGCGACCGTCGATCAACCGCAAAGCGACGCTGGCGGGTTTACAAACGGACCCGGTGTCGATGCAATAGGCAAACTTTTGATGGCCCTCGCAACCGATGGAGTCCTTGTATACGAACCCTCCGCCGGATTTTTCCACCGTCCCGCAGGACGGCGAGGCGATCAGGTGTATGGCGCTGTCCGCAACATTGTTGGAGTGCGGGTCGTTCTTCAGAACGAACAGGTGTTGGTCCCGTCCGGCACGCACGGTGAAGATGTCGTCAACGGCCTTGACGCTGGATTCGCCGCGAAACGTGGCCATCAGAGTGTCGGAGTTTTGTGTGATCACCGCCACGGACACCGTAAAAAACAGCGCCGTGTAAACCAGACCCATTCTTTCATTGATGCGCATAACACACTCCGACCGTCGAAATGACTGTCGGATTATTGGCGGTGAATTGTGGCTATTTTGCTAAAAAGCGATGGCAATTTGTGGGATATTGTGTGGAACCTGTCGACCGGCGGGCGCCGGGCAAAACGCGCTAAACGGATCCGTGACAGTGCTTGAATTTCTTGCCCGACCCACAGGGGCAGGGCGCGTTCCGGCCCGGATCACCCCATGTGGCACGGTCGTTTTCGTCAAAGGCCGTGGTCGCATCCTGTTTCGGGGTCGCGGACTTGCCGTTTGTAACCGGGGCCGGATCTGCGGCCGGAGCGGCCAGACCCTGCTGCTGCGCCAGCGTCTGTGCGATCATTTCGCGTTGTTCTTCTTCACTGAGCGGGCGAATGCGCGAAAGCTGTTCAGAAACCTCTGAACGCAGCGTTTCCAGCAGGTTTTCAAACAGGCTAAAACCTTCGGATTTGAATTCATTCAGCGGATCGCGCTGGGCGTAGCCGCGGAAACCGACAACCGAACGCAAGTGTTCCAATGTCACCAGATGTTCACGCCATTTGGTGTCAATCGTCTGAAGCAAAAGCGATTTTTCGATCATGCGCATGTTTTCAGGACCAAAGGCCACCGCCTTTTGCGCCATGAATTCATCGCTGGCTTTGTAAAGCCGTTCGGCCACGACATCATTGTCAACGCCCTCTTCCTCGCCCCACGCAACCAAGGGTTCATCGACCCCCAGATAGCGCAGAACATCCGCGTAAAGGCCCTGCATGTTCCACTGATCGGCGTAAGAATTCCGCGGCATGTGTGTTTCGATGAGATCGTCGATGACCTGATGGCGCATGTCCAGAATGACGTCGGAAAGATCCTCGGATTCCATGATTTCACGACGCTGGCCAAAAATCGCCTTACGCTGGTCGTTCATCACGTCGTCGTATTTCAGCAGATGCTTGCGGATGTCAAAGTTGCGCCCTTCGACCTTGGCCTGGGCTTTCTCAAGGGATTTGTTGACCCAGGGGTGAATGATGGCTTCGCCTTCGTCCATGCCAAGCGAGGACAGCACCTTGTCCAGACGCTCGGACCCGAAAATGCGCATCAGGTCGTCTTCGAGCGACAGGAAAAAGCTCGACTTGCCGGGGTCGCCCTGCCGCCCGGAGCGGCCGCGAAGCTGGTTGTCGATGCGGCGGCTTTCGTGCCGCTCGGTCGCCAGAACATAAAGACCACCTGCGTCGATGACCTTTTGTTTTTCCTCGGCGGTTTGCGCCTCCAGCGTCTTGCGGGTTTCTTCGGGATCGGCATCCGGCTTTTCTTCCAGCGCTTCCATCACCTTCATGTCGACATTGCCGCCAAGCTGAATGTCCGTTCCGCGCCCGGCCATGTTTGTCGCGATTGTCACGGCGCCCAGTTTGCCCGCGTCCGCCACGATTTTCGCTTCCTGTTCGTGGTGCCGTGCATTCAGGACATTATGCGCAATCTTCTTTTCTTTCAGCATGTTGGAAAGAAGTTCTGATTTTTCGATCGAGGTTGTGCCCACGAGGATCGGCTGGCCTTTGTCGCTGGCCTCCTTGATCGTCTTGACGATGGCCTCGAACTTTTCACGTGCCGTGCGATAGACCTGGTCGTGCTCATCTTCCCGCGCGATGGGCAGGTTGGTGGGAACCTCGACAACGCCAAGCTTGTAGATTTCCAGGAATTCTTCGGCCTCGGTCTGGGCGGTGCCGGTCATTCCGGAAAGTTTGTCGTAAAGACGGAAATAGTTCTGAAACGTGACCGATGCCAACGTCACGTTTTCGGGCTGGATATCGCAGCCTTCCTTGGCTTCGATTGCCTGATGCAGCCCGTCTGACAACCGTCGGCCAGCCATCATGCGCCCGGTGAATTCGTCGATCAGGACGATCTCGTTGTTGCGTACGATATAGTCCTTGTCCCTTTTGAAAACGACATGGGCGCGCAGCGCCTGCGTGACGTGATGGACAAGCGATGTGCTTTCCGGGTCGTAAAGCGACGCTTCGCCATCCAGAATCCCCGTCGCATGCAGACGCTGCTCGATAAAATCGTTGCCTTCGTCGGTATAGGTGACGTTGCGGGTCTTTTCGTCGAGCGTGTAGTGTTCCGGTAAAACGTCCGGCACGATCTTGTCGATGGTCTTGTAAAGCTCGCTCCGGTCGTCGCTGGGGCCCGAAATGATCAGGGGCGTGCGCGCCTCGTCGATCAGGATCGAGTCGACCTCGTCCACGATGGCAAAGAAATGATCGCGCTGGAACATGTCCTTGAGGTCGGACCGCATGTTGTCGCGCAGGTAATCAAAACCCAGTTCGTTGTTGGTCGCGTAGGTTACATCGGCAGCATAAGCCGCCTGCTTTTCTTCGTCTTCCTGACCGGGAACGACAACGCCCCAGGTCATGCCAAGGGCTGCATAGACCTGACCCATCCATTCCGCGTCGCGCCGCACCAGATAGTCGTTGACCGTCACGACATGCACGCCCTTGCCTGCCAGCGCGTTGAGATAGACCGGCAACGTCGCCATGAGGGTCTTGCCCTCGCCCGTTTTCATTTCCGAGATGTTCCCCTGATGAAGGAAAACCCCCCCCATCAACTGCACATCGAACGGCCGGAGGCCCAATGTGCGCACGGCGGCTTCGCGTGCATTGGCGAACGCCTCGGGCAACAGCTCGTCGAGCGTTTCACCCCCCTGGTAGCGGCTTTTGAATTCGTTGGTCTTTTCGCGGATCTCGTCGTCGCTCAGCGCTTTGAATTCGGGTTCCAGCGCGTTGATCTTTTCGACAAGCGGCAAGGTCGCCTTGATCTTGCGGTCGTTTGGCGTGCCAAACACCTTTTTGGTCAGTTTTCCAAGACCCAGCATGCGCTCTCCGTTTCGGGGCATTCGCCATGATTGGCGGTATATTTACGAAATCGTGTAAATGCTTTCCTTGCCCGAGGCCATGGACGCCCTTAGAAAAGGCGCCGACGCGGGCCAAAAGCCTGTCTTTGCACGATGCCAAGTGGCATGTAAGGGGATGCTTGGCAGGTGTCAACGTCAGCACGATCAACCAATGGAAAACCAATGAATCCTCCCTCCCGACGACGCAAGGAAGACACATGATGCGAAAAACGAGAATTCTTGCGCCGCTGGCTGCTGCGCTTATTGCCGCGAGCAGCGTTCTGGCAGGCGAAACCCCGACCGCGAACACGGTTCTGGCGACGGTGGATGGCACCGAAATCACAGTCGGACATGTCATTGCCTTTCGCGGCCGGTTGCCTCAGCAATACCAGGATTTGCCGGACCGGGTTCTGCTGGATGGGATTGTCGATCAGCTGATCCAGCAAACGGTGCTTGCCAACGCCATGAAGCGGCAGCTGGACCAGCGCACGAAAATCGGACTGGAGAATGAAAAACGATCCTTTCTGGCCGGCGAGATGCTGTCGCGCGCGTCGGAACGCGCGATTACCGAGGAGGAAATTCAAACCGCCTATCAGGAGCGGTATGATTCAACGGTTCCCGATCAGGAATACGAAACCTCGCACATTCTGGTGAAGACAAAAGAAGAAGCGGCAGAGATCGTTTCCCTGCTGGAAGACGGCGCGGAATTCACGACGCTTGCAAAGGAACGTTCGACAGGCCCTTCGGGCCCCAATGGCGGCAGTCTTGGGTGGCTGTCCAAAGGTGACACGGTCAAACCGTTTGAGGACACCGTTCTGTCAATGGCCGTCGGTGAAATATCGGCACCGGTGGAATCGCGGTTTGGATGGCATGTCATTCGTCTTGACGACATGCGGAGCAAGTCCATCCCGTCGCTGGAGGCAATCCGCCCGAACCTTACGCTGGAACTTCAGCAAAGGGCGCTGGAAAACCAGGTGACCAGGCTTTCCGAAGGCGCCAATATCGACCGCGCCAATACCGATATCGATCCGACCATCATCCGGGACGCATCGCTTTTTGACGACTGAAACCAAGGGCCCTTTTCGGTGACCCTTTTCCGTGAGTGAGAAAGACCGGCGTTGGCCTGAAGGGGGCGTTGAGGTTTGCCTCGGGCCGGTTAACAGGCGC
>CAYXNM010000134.1:0-7042 GCA_964466385.1 uncultured Rhodobacter sp.
CGGGATATTCAGGCGTGGGAATACCAACCACTCGGCCCGTTTCAGGCCAAGGCAACGGCAACGTCGATCAGCCCGTGGATCGTGACCAAAGCCGCGCTTGAACCTTTTCGCTGCGCGACACCTCCCCGCGAATTCGCGCTGCTCGATCATCTGAAAGACACGGGGCCGATGCTTTACGACATCGATCTGGACGTAACACTTTGTCCTGAGAATGGCGTGGCGACAACGGTCTGTGAAACGAATTACCGTGAAATGTATTATTCAGCAGCACAGCAACTTGCCCACCATACCACGTGCGGCTGCCCGATGAATGTCGGCGACCTGCTGGGGTCGGGCACCATTTCAGGCAGAGATAAAAACCAGTTCGGCTCTCTGCTCGAACGCAGTTGGGGCGGTCGCGAACCCTTTGCGCTTTCCAATGGCGATACGCGCACTTTCATCCAGGACGGTGACACGCTGACCCTGAACGGTAGCGCACGGGGCGATGGTTTCACGATCGGCTTCGGGAAATGCAGCGGCAAGGTTCTGCCGGCAACAAAAACCCTCTATGAAGACTAGAAAAATGCCGTTCATTGTTCCAGAAATACTCAATCATCAATCTCTCGCAGCCGCCACCAGTGAAAGGAATAACTGAATGGCCAAGGCATTCGCGTCGCAAGGCGACATGACCGAAAAGAAAACCAGCTTCACCGAGGTCGGCGACGGTATTTATGCCTTCACCGCCCAGGGGGATCCCAATTCAGGTGTCATCATCGGTGACGACAGCGTCATGATCATCGAGGCACAGGCGACCCCTCGGCTGGCTGAAAAGGTTATCGCCCAAGTGCGCAACGTCACTGACAAGCCGATCAGCCACCTCGTTCTGACGCATTATCATGCGGTGCGCGTTCTGGGTGCCTCGGCTTATGGCGCCGGGCAGATCATCATGGGCGACACCGCGCGCGCCATGGTCATCGAGCGCGGGCAAGAGGATTGGGACAGCGAGTTCCAGCGCTTCCCGCGGTTGTTCGAGGGGCACGAAAGCATCCCCGGCCTGACCTTTCCGACGACGACCTTCTCAGACGACATGACCGTTTATCTGGGCAACCGCCGGGTCGATCTGATGCATCTGGGACGAGCGCATACGGCAGGCGATATCGTTGCCTTCGTGCCGGACCAGAATGTCATGTTCACCGGCGACATCGTTGAATACCACTCGGCCTGTTACTGCGGCGACGGGCATTTTGGCGATTGGGGCGATACGCTGGATGTCATCGATGGGTTCGATGTCGACGCCATCGCACCGGGGCGCGGGGATGCGCTGACCTCCAAAAAGACGGTATCAGCCGCCCTTGCCAGCACACGGGATTTCGTGGACAGTACGTATCGCGCGGCGGCGCGGATAGCGGCGCGAAACGGAACGCTCAAAGAAGCGTGGGATGCCGTGCGCCGAGACTGCGACCCGAAATTCCGGGACTTCGCGATTTACGAGCACTGCCTGCCGTTCAATGTGGCAAGGGCATTCGACGAGGCCCGTGGCATCGACACGCCACGTATCTGGACGGCCGAACGTGATCTTGCGCTGTGGGAGGCCTTGCAGGGTTGAGCGCGAAGGCTGTCAAAGAGAATTGAGGGAATGCGGATGACGCGAATATTCGACGAAGAATTATACCCCTATATGCGGTCCCCGGATCAGGATGCAACGCCCGCAAAGCGACACGACGTGGTCATCATCGGCGCCGGGCCCGTCGGATTGGCCGCCGGGATCGACCTTGCGATGCGCGGTGTGCCCGTGGTCATTCTTGACGACAACACGCGCGTCAGTTCCGGGTCACGCGCGATTTGTTTTTCGCAGCACTCGCTTGAAATCCTCGACCGTCTTGGATGCGCGGGGCCGATGGTTGAAAAAGGGGTGGTCTGGGACAAGGGCAAAGTCTTTTTCGATGACCGGCAGATTTACGATTTCGACCTCCTGCCGGAGGCCGGGCACAAATATCCGGCCTTCATCAACCTTCAGCAATATCATCTGGAGCGGTTCCTGGTCGCGCGCCTGCGTGAACTGCAAGGCGAAGGCAAGCCGATCGAACTGCGCGGCGGCCATAAACTGTCCGCCGTGGGCGCGCATGATGACCACGTCAAGCTCAATATCGAAACCTGCGAGGGCCCTTACGAACTGCACGCCGACTGGGTGATAGCGTGTGACGGCGCCAATTCCGCGACGCGGCGCATGTTGGGCCTGGAATTCGATGGTCGGGTGTTTGAGGATAACTTCCTCATTGCGGACACCGTCATGGACGCGGATTTTCCAACGGAACGGTGGTTCTGGTTCGACCCTCCGTTCAACAAGGGGCAGTCCGCGCTTTTGCACAAGCAGCCCGACAATGTGTGGCGGATCGATTTTCAAATCGGCTGGGACATTGATCGCGAGGAGGAACTGAAAGAGGAAAACGTGCGCAACCGTCTTCAGGCGATGCTGGGCAGGGATGCGCGCTTTCAGATCGAATGGACGTCGATCTATACCTTTCAGTGCCGAAGGATGAACAGCTTTCGCCACGGCCGGGTCCTGTTTGCAGGCGACGCAGCCCATCAGGTATCGCCGTTTGGCGCGCGTGGGGCCAACAGCGGGTTGCAGGATGCCGCCAACCTGTGCTGGAAACTTCAGGCCGTGATTCATGAGTTGGCCCCTGACAGTCTCCTGGACAGTTACTCGCGCGAAAGGGTCGAGGCGGCGGACGAAAATATTCTCAACTCGACCCGATCCACCGAATTCATCACGCCAAAATCGGAAACCAGCCGGAATTTTCGCGATGCGGTTCTGGATCTGGCGGAACACCACGCCTTTGCGCGACCACTTGTGAACTCGGGCCGTCTTTCAACGCCAACGGTGTATCAGCCGTCGGCCTCTCTTGGGCCGGACAGTGCCGGCCTGCCCCATGACACGCGCCCCGGTGCGGCAGTCACGGACGCGCCGGTCGCCGGTGGCTGGCTGATGGATCGCTTCAGCGCACGGTTTTGTGCTTTGGCGATCGGTTGCGGGGCTGCTTTGATTGCCTCTCTTTCAAAGGAGGTCGTTGACGTGATCGCGTTTGATGCCACCGAATCCGAAGCGCTGTCGAAGCGCTATCTTGGAACCGCACACGCGGCGGTTTACCTGATCCGGCCCGATGGCCACATCGCCGCGCGATGGATTGAACCTTCGGCTCAGGATATGAAAAAGGCGCTGGCACGGGCGCTGGAAACCCAGGCGGAGGACACGCCATGAGCGATCTGACCACATCTGCGAATATCCCGGACGCCGACGGGTTCTACAACGAACTGCTGGCCGCGCATGAAGGGCTTTCCAAACCGCAGAGCGATGCGGTGAATGCGCGCCTGATCCTGCTGCTTGCCAATCACATTGGCGACCGGTCGGTGCTGCGTGCGGCGCTCCTGACCGCGTGCAACCCCGGATCGGGATAAGCGGTGGTCAGCCCGCCACGGCCAATGACCGGCGACCCTGATCGGTCAGCAGCCAGACGTCCCGGCCTTGAATGACGACGGCGCTCAGCGGCCCACCCCATGCCGCGCCGCTGTCGATGTTCACCCGGTTGCCGTAATGGGTCGCCCGTTTGATCGAGGTATGCCCATGCACGATCAGTGCGCCGTGGTCGCGCGTATCCCGGTGAAAGTCGCCCCGTATCCAGACAAGATCGTCCTCGCGCTGTGCGGCTGGCGCCACACCGGGGCGGATCCCCGCGTGAACGAACAGACAGTCCCCTGCCGCGTGAAAAAGAGGCAGCGCGCGCAAATATTCCCGGTGTGCACCGGGAACCTTTTCAACCGCTTCGGCATGTATCGCTGACAAGTGTCGCCCCGCGTCCGCATTCACCCCGTAAGACGCCAGCGTCTCGCGGCCGCCCATATTGGGGTGGAGCCACGTGTAATCCGCGCGAAGAACCGGATCGGCGGCGCGGGGGTCTTCCAGAAACATCGTGAAAAGCCGGTCGTGATTTCCCTTGATCGTCACCCAGTTTTCACCACGCTCCCGCCCCCTGATCATATAGTCGATCACGCTCCGGCTGTCCGGACCCCGGTCAACCAGGTCTCCGACGTGAACAACCGGTGCGGTGGCGTTGTTTTCGGCCAACTGGTCGCGCCTGATGCGGGCGTGCGCTGCTTTCAGCATCTCAAACTGCCCGTGGATGTCACCGATTGCGTATAGGGGGCTTGAGGGGGTCAAAACAGCCACCAGAGCAGGATCAGGATCCCAAGCAGACCCACCCATCCACGCCAGATGACCCCAACGGCCGCATCGATGTCCGCCCCCGTCAGATCGTGCCGACCTTTGGCGTTCACATAAGGGTCCGAGGTTTCGTGCCCGTCATAGATCCTCGGGCCGGACAGCGCGATATCCAGAACCCCGGCCAGCGCCGCTTCGGGCCATCCGGCGTTTGGCGAACGGTGAAGGCGTGCGTCGCGCCACATGATGCGCACGGCCCTGCGCGAGGCAAAAACGATGCAGATCAACACCGCGGAAATCCGCGCGGGGATCCAGTTCAGGACGTCGTCAAGCCTTGCGGCAGCCCAACCGAAAGCCTCATAGCGCTCGGTTCGGTATCCGATCATGCTGTCCGCGGTATTGACCATCTTGTATGCAAGTATCCCCGGCAGGCCCGCCACGAGATACCAGAATGCCGGGGCGACGACCCCGTCCGAAAAATTTTCGGCCGCGCTTTCGATTGCGCCACGGATGATCCCGCGCTCGTCAAGCAGTTCGGCGTCCCGGCCGACGATCAGACCAACGGCCCGGCGGGCAGGTTCCGCACCGGTTTCCAGCGCCCGCGCGACGTTCCTGACATGCGCGGCCAGACTGTTCTGGGCCAGCAATATCGCGACAATCAAGGTCTCCGGAACGCCAAGAAACGAACCGGTGCCGATGATCCGCCCCAACAGGGCGGCAATCCCCACAAGCGCGATCACCGCAAGCGCGCCTTTCGCGCGCCGGCCGGTTCCCGTGTTCAGCCGCGCTTCCAATGCGCCAACCATTCGCCCCATCACCGCCACGGGATGCGGGACTCTTTGCCAGAGCGCGGGCGGATCGCCCAAAGCCGCGTCAAGCACCAAGGCGATTATCAAGGGTCCGGTCAGGGTCATGATCCGGCATTCAGCGCAGCCGTCAGCCGCGCCCAATCTGGTTCGAAGGCCGGATGACCAAGCCGCATCCACCTTTGCGAGTAGGGAAAGATACGCGTCAGGATGTGATGCGTTGCCAGCCCGCGAAACAGGGCGGGGGCATCTTCAGTATCGTAGAGCCGGAACAACGAAGTGCCGCCGACGTTTTCGATGCCGTGATCCGCCATCAGCTTGTCCAGCCGCCCGGATTGCGCGCGCAACCGGGTGCGGGTCGCCTCGGCCCATTTGCGGTCCGAAAGCGCGATCTTCCCCAGGCGGAGCGCCGGTCCGGAGACCGCCCAAGGGCCGATCAATTGCCGCATCCGCGCGATCAGCCGGGGATCGCCGATCGCGAAACCCAGCCTCAGCCCTGCCAGTCCCCAAAACTTTCCAAAGCTTTTCAGGACAAGGAAACCCGGCTCCCCCGCCAGCGAAATCAGGCTTTGCGAAGGGTCCGTGTCGCAGAAACTTTCGTCCACGACGGTGAGGCTGCAATGCCTGTCATCGCGGGCCCAAAGCGCGCCATCCGGATTGTTGGGGTGAACGACAACCCGCGCGTCAGGTCCGTCGTCCGAGCGTCGCCAACCCGCCGAATGAAACGCTGCGGCATGCTCGCTGTAAGTTTTCTCGGCGATGGCGACTTTGCCACCTGGCGTCAGCGCCGGGACGCGGGCGATCAGCGCAGACGCACCGGGCGCGGCAATGATGCCGGCCCCATCGGGAACGTTCCAAAAGGCGCGCGCAGCGTCCAGCAACCCGTCCATTGCCTCCTGATCGGGAAGTTGCTGCCAGTCGCCCGGCGAAAATGTCCCGAGCGGATAGGGCCGCGGATTGATACCTGTCGAGAGGTCAATCCAGTCGCCCCGCGCACCACCGAATTCCGAAAGGGCGGCGTCCAGCCCGCCACCGTGATCGCACACGGCGGCACTCATGGGGCGGGCGGGTCAAGTTGAGGGATCCGGCTGACGAAATGCCCCTTGATGTCCTGAGGCCAGCTTCGGAACGCAACCTGCCCGGTCTCGCTTTGGGCGTGCAGGCGCGCATATTCGACGATCGCGCAGGCCTTGCCGGCGGTTGGTTCAAAACCGCCCAGGACATAAGTCAGTTTGCCCTCTGCCTGTAAAACCACGTTGCACCCCTTGCCGCAGCCCATCAGGCACGCGTGGCGTCGTGTTCTGACGGCCGCGACTCTCCGGGCGGCGTTTTCGATCAGTTCGGCCAGACGCGCGCCATCCTTTCGCCCGTCGTTTGACGGCATTTTGTCCGCGCGTTCACATGTGTCGCAGATTGTGATGGTCGTGGCCACGATTACCCCCGGATTTGACTGCGTTCGTTCAAACGGAAAACGTCGCGCGGCGCAATCCAAAACATGTACGACACCGTGTTTCCACCCCGTCGTTAACCAAATGTTAATAAAGGTTACCCAAATATGGCGCGCCGAAATGACATGTGGTGCAGAATGCGCGTTCTGATTGTTGAAAGTTGCGAACGTCTGGGGCGGATCTGGGAAAAGCACCTGGAGGCGCAGGGCTGCCGTGTCGAATTGGTATCGCGGGACGCGGATGCTCTTGCCGCCATTCGCTTTTCAAAGCCTGATATACTGGTTCTGAGCCTCGGAACAGGCCGCGCGAATGCATTGGCGCTTGCGGATTTCGCGGCCTTTCAGTCGCCCCACAGCCGGGTGATTTTTGTGTCACGGGATTCGTTCTTTTCGGACGGATCCATCTTTTCCCACGCCGCCAATGCCTGTGCTTTCGTCGGTGCCGGTGTCGCCCCGTCCGATCTTGCGGAATTGGCACAATACCACGCCGCCCGCGCCGCGCTGCGTTAGGGCGTAGACCAGTAAACCACCCCTAATGACGAACCCATGATCGAGGGGCAGGCAGGTGAGTGCAGCACGTCTTCAACCCCC
>CAYXNM010000135.1:0-7010 GCA_964466385.1 uncultured Rhodobacter sp.
AATCGTTCGAAGCAGGCCTGTTGGAACCGGCCTGCGCCTGAACGGCGACGTTCTGCTGCTAGACGATCTTGTGTGCCTGCATCAATTGAAAAGCCGGCATCGCGCCTGCCAAAACGTCCTGTAACTCCGCCGCGACTTTCGGCAAGGCACCTTCGGGTCGGGCAAACCCCGTTGACTGTTTGACCGCCCCGTACCAGTGATCCGCCCAGATGCCGTCGCCGGGATTGCCCCCCTTGGGCCAACGTAACATTTCATTCTCAAACGGCAATCCGATCGCTTTGCAAAGCTTTGCGAGCGTTCCTTCCGGGTTCGCGCGAATATCCAGGGAATCAACGACCGGCGGGGCTGCGCCGTTCTGCTGACAAATCGCGTCAAACAACTCCGCCTGCTGGCGAAATCCGATGTCATCCAGCGTCGGATTTTGGCGTTTCGCGGCATAGCTTGCAATCACGCGCGCGGGATGGCGGATCAGAAAGACATTCACGCAGTCGCGACACCATGTCCGATCAAATCCGGGAATCATGTGTTGCGCCATAAGCTTCAGAAAATAAACGCCTTTCCCCCCCGGAATGTCCCCAAGACACGCCGAAGACACGCGATCCGGGTCGGTGTCGCCCCCTTTGATGATCGCGTCACGCATCGGATGGTCAAGACCGGTCGTCAAAAGATAGGCGGCATAGAAAGGTTCGTCCCAGACCGCGCAATCGGATCGCGCGCCAAAGGAATACATCATCGCGGTCGACAGGTTGCGCGGCCCGGACCACATGGCGATCCTCATGCGCGGACGCCCTGAACAAGGTCCGTGTAAAGCCCGCGAATGCGTTTGGTGACAGGTCCCGCTTCGCCCGACCCGATGACCCGGCCGTCGATGGACTGAACCGGGGTTTGCGCGCCAAACGTGCCGGTCAGAAACGCCTCGTCGGCGCTGTATGTATCGACCAGAGAAAAGTTTCGCTCAAAGACGGGAATCGCGTTTTCGCGACAGATCCCGATGACCTTTTGCCGGGTGATCCCGTTCATGCAATAGTCCCCGGTCGAGGTCCAGACTGCGCCCTTTCGCACGATAAAAAAGTTGCATGCGTTTGTCGTATTCACGAACCCGTTGATATCCAGCATCAAAGCTTCGTCCGCGCCGGCTTTTTCAGCGGCGATACAGGCCAGAACGCAATTCAGTTTGGAGTGCGAGTTGAGCTTGGGGTCCTGCGTCATCGGCAATCCGCGCAGATGGGGAACCGTGGCAAGCCTGATCGGGCGTGGGGCGGAGGGCACAGAATGTTCCATTATGATGACAATTGTCGGCCCCTCGCGCGACAAAGACGGGTGCTGAAACGGCTTTGACTTGCGCCCCCGCGTCACCATCAGGCGCGCGTGAGCGTCGGTTTGCATGCCGTTGGCGGAACGCGTCGCCTCCAGTGCGTCGATAACGCCTTGCCGGTCAAGGCCGATGCAAAGATCAATTGCTTTGGCGGCCTCAAACAGCCGATCCATGTGATCCTCAAGAAACGCCCAGCAACCATGGTAGAGCCGCAACCCCTCCCACACGCCATCGCCCAGCAGGAACCCACTGTCATAGACCGAAACACGCGCCTCGTTGCGCGGAACGATTTCACCGTTGACATATATCAGGATCGCATCGTTTCGCGGGTCGATTTCCGCCTGGTGGGTGGTGACTTCGTCGGGCATGGGGTCCTCATTGATTGGCCCGACATTACGGGTGCTCCTGGCCTTCGCCAAGCGCTTTCGGCGCTTCAAGCTTTTGTGAAATCACGCCCATGTCAATTGTGTTTCACATTCGCGACAGGCAGGTTTTCGGGGAAAACCGGAAAGGTCGTTTCGATGTCACGTTACAAACCAGTCGTCTTGTTGATTGCCATTCTCGTCGGACTGGTCCTGCAGCTTGCCGGTGCGTCGGCGCGTGACATCCAGACGGCCATTCTGGCCGGTGGATGTTTTTGGTGCGTCGAAGCGGATTTCGACAAGGTTGACGGGGTCGTTGAAACCACATCGGGTTTCACGGGAGGCGCGCTCAGGAACCCGACCTACAAACAGGTCAGCCGGGGTGGCACCGGACATTACGAGGCGGTGCGGATCCGCTTTGACGCCGATATCATTTCCTATCGCGCGCTCATCGACATTTTTTGGCGAACGGTCGATCCGCTGGATGCGGGGGGGCAGTTTTGTGACCGGGGCGACAGTTACCGAACCGCGATTTTCGCGCGCGGAAAGTCGCAACGCCTGATTGCCGAAGCCTCTAAAAAGGCAGCGGACGCGCTGCTGACGGGAACGATCGTGACACCGATACTGTCCGCCGTGCCGTTTTATCCGGCCGGGGCGTATCACCAGAATTATCATCTGGGCAAAAAGCGCATTCTGACGCGGTTCGGGGTGATCCGGCAGGCCAAGGCGTACAAGAAATACCGCAAGGGCTGTGGACGGGATCGACGCGTGCGTGAAATCTGGGGCGACGCCGCGCCATTCGCCCACGCTGGATCCTAGCCCTCTGAATCCAAAGTTGAATCCAAAGTTCGCATCATTGACGTATTTTGCACCCCGGATTGCCTTCAATCCGGTTCGCGCCCTAACCCCGCGCTAATAGAAACTGACGATATTGTTCGCCAGAACACGCTGGATGGCATAAAGGCCGACAAGGAATATCAGCGGCGCAAGATCGATGCCGCCAAGGTCGGGAAGATACCTTCTGATGCGCGAATAGACGGGCTCCAGCAGTCGATTGATCCCAAACCAAAGCTGCGCAACCAGTGGCTGGCGCAGGTTGAGGACCTGAAAATTGATCAGCCAGCTCATGATCACATGCACAATGACGATGAACCACGCGATATTCACGATCATCAGCAACACTTGAAATAGAGACAACATGTAAAACGCCCCGGTTTTGGATTCCTGTGGCCCCTGACCTAGTCAGCGCCAAGCTTTTGTGCAAGCCCGACTTCCTGTACCGAATATGCCGAATTGTTCGGGGTTTGGCCAAGTCCCGCTTGAAAACCACGGCAAGGCCACGCAAACACGCGCGCATGTACCCGATCTTTCGATTCATTCTTGAAATGCTGCTTGCCGGACGCAAAACCGCGCTGTTGCCCGGCGACATTCATCATTCCGGCCACCGGTGCTGGCCGTGGGACGTCGATCCCTGGCGCGAGCTCAACAACGGGAGGACGCTGACGCTTTATGATCTTGGGCGCCTGCCGATGGCGGACCGCACGGGAATGATCCGCGCGATCCGCCGAAACAACTGGAAAATGGCGGTAGCCGGAGCGTCCGTGCGGTATCGCAGGCGTGTACGGATGTTTCAGAAGATCGCGATGAAAAGCGCCGTTCTGGGTTGGGATGAACGGTTCTTCTATTTCCAGCAAACGATGTGGCACAAGGACGAGGCGACCTCGTCCATCCTCTTGCGCATGGCGGTCACGGACCGGTCCGGTATTCTTGCGCCCGCCCGCCTGGCCGCGGATCTGGGCTGGCCAGAGGTTTCCCCCCCGTTGCCCGACTATGTCACCGCCTGGATCAACGCCGAAGCGGCGCGCCCCTGGCCGCCATCCTTTTGACGGGAATTTTCTTGCCCTGCGTGCGCGAAACCTGTCTTATTGCAAAAAAACAGACCGTTTTCAGGGGGCGAGCATGGCGGACGTTACACACAACAAGAAAATCTGGGGCTGGATGACTTTTGACTGGGCCAGTCAACCATATAACACGTTATTGCTGACCTTCATTTTCGGCCCCTATTTTGCCCAGACCGTCAGCGACATGTTCATCGGTCAGGGCATGGAGGTCGAGGCCGCAAAGGCGCATACCCAAAGCATCTGGGCGCTGGGGCTGACCATATCCGGCCTGATCATCGCCTTTACCGCGCCGATTCTGGGGGCAATGGCGGATCATTCAGGTCGGCGGATGCCGTGGATCTGGCTTTTCTCGGCCTTTTACGTCATCGGGTCTACACTATTGTGGTGGGCTTATCCTGATGGCTCGAACTTCGTTTTCGTGCTGGTGGTTTTCGGGATCGGCTTTTTGGGAATGGAGTTCGCCACGATCTTTACGAATTCCATGCTGCCCGATCTTGGGACCGAAGCGCAGGTGGGTAAAATCTCTGGCTCGGGCTTTGCCATGGGGTATTGGGGGGGCGTGCTCGCGCTTTTCATCATGTTCCTTTTCGTGACGGATGACGCGGTCACCGGCAAGACCCTGTTGAAACTGGATCCGATGTTCGGTCTCCTTGACGCGAGCGCGCGCGAAGGCACGCGTTTCGTCGGACCATTTACGGCGCTTTGGTATGCTGTCTCGATGGTCCTGTTCTTTCTGTGGGTCAAGGAAACACCCCTCAGGACCGGGACATTTTCGCTGTCAAAGACACTGGGCGAACTGGGTGGAACCCTGAAATCGCTCCGCCACCGGACAAGTCTGGCCAGCTATCTGGCGTCCTCGCTGTTTTACCGGGATGCGCTTAACGGCGTTTTTACATTCGGCGGCATCTACGCCACCTTTGTTCTGGAATGGCAAATCACGCTGATCGGCGTATTCGGGATCATCGGGGCGATTTCGGCCGCGGTCTTTTCGTGGGTCGGCGGGTTTGCCGACCGGCGCTTTGGGCCAAAACCGGTCATTGTTGTCAGCGTCCTTATCCTGATCGGTGTCGTGACGGTCATTCTCAACATGACGCAGACCAGCCTCTTTGGCACGACACTCGCCGAAGGATCGGACCTGCCAACGCAGATATTCTTTGTGTGTGGGGCCGTCATCGGTGCGGCCGGTGGGACACTTCAGGCGGCCTCGCGTTCGCTGATGGTGCGCCATTCCAACCCCGCGCGGCCCACCGAAGCGTTCGGGCTTTATGCGCTGTCGGGCAAGGCGACGGCGTTTCTCGCACCCGCGCTGATTGCGACGGCGACACAGATCACCGGCTCTGCCCGGCTTGGCGTTTCTCCCCTGCTGGGTCTGTTCGTGATCAGCCTGATCCTTCTCTTTTGGGTGCGCCCGGATGGAGAGCCGGCGCCTGAATGAACACGACCCGAATTCTCAGGCGCCTGATCGTCGCGGCAGGATGCTGGCTGGCGCTGGCAGGCACGCATCACGTCCAGCCCAAACCGGGCGAGCCTTTGGCAAACCAGTTGTTCGGCGCCAAAAAAGAGGCCTCGCACCAGAAATCCGAGGTGATCGGCTTTTACTCCAAAGGGTGTCTGGCCGGGGCAGTGCAATTGCCGGAAACGGGGCCGACCTGGCAGGCCATGCGGTTGAGCCGCAACCGGAACTGGGCCCATCCTTCGATGATCGAATTCATCAAGCGGCTGAGTGTCGAGGCCACAAAGCAAGGCTGGAAGGGTCTTTATATCGGCGATATGTCGCACCCGCGCGGCGGGCCCATGACCTCCAGCCATCAGTCCCATCAGGTGGGGCTGGACGCCGATATCTGGATGCTGCCACCCAAACGGCTGAACCTCAGCCGGACCGCACGCGAAAATATTTCCTCGATTTCCGTGCGAACGAATGATCAGCGCCACATCAACGGGAACTGGACCGCTGCGCACATGGCGATCCTGAAAGCCGCGTCAAAGGACCCGGCGGTCGAGCGCATTTTCGTGGCCGCCGCCGTCAAGATCGACATGTGCAAGAAAGCCGGCAAGGACCGCAAATGGCTGGCCAAGATCAGGCCACTTTATGGGCATAATTTTCATTTCCACGTGCGCCTGAAGTGCCCCAAAGGTTCCCCCCGTTGCGTCAGACAAACGCCGGTGTCGCGGATTTCAAAGGGGGATGGGTGCGACAAGACCCTGACATGGTGGGTGACCGATTATCTGAAACCCGCGCCACCTGCTAAGAAAGCCAAGAAGAAGACAAAACCCAAACCGCGGCCCCGGCGCGCGCGTGAAATGATCATGGCGGATCTGCCCGGACGATGCGTCGGGGTGTTGAAATCCCCATGAAGGGCGCTTTGGTCGTTTTCATGTTGTTGCTGGCAAGCCCTCTGCCAGCCGGGGAGGCTGTTTTTCTGTCGCGAACGACCTGGGCCTCGGACGCTGACGGGTTCGGCGGTTTGTCGGGGTTTGAAACAGATCCCGAGGGTCGGACTTTTACCGCGATTTCCGACAAGGGGCGGTTCTTTACAGGAACGCTTTTGCGAAAGAACGGCGCGCTGGCCGGTGTTAAATCCACCGAAAGCGCCATCATGCGCAACAATCAGGGCGGGGTCTTGCGGAAATTCAGCACCGACGCCGAAGGTTTGGCACAAGACGGTCAGGGCGGGTATTACGTGTCGTTCGAAGGAAACCACCGCGTTTCCCATTACGCCAGCATCCAAGGCAAGGCGGAAAAGCTGAAAAGCCACGCCGATTTTGCCGCACTGCAAACCAATTCAGGGCTGGAGGCGTTGGCCGTCGATACAGCCGGCACCCTTTACACCCTGCCGGAGCGTTCCGGCGAATGGGAACGCCCCTTTCCGGTTTACCGATATCTGGACGAGGCGTGGGACCGAACCTTCAGCCTGCCGCGCCGGGGTACGCACCTGCCTGTCGGGGCGGATTTCGGCCCCGACGGCCGGTTCTATCTGCTGGAGCGGGATTTCATCTGGTATCGCGGTTTTTCCAGCCGTATCCGGCGGTTTGATCTGACAAATACAGGTTTCACGAACGAGGAAACGCTGCTGACGACCCGTTTTGGAGCCCACGACAATCTGGAGGGCATCTCGGTTTGGAAAGATACCGGCGGAGGAATTCGCATCACGTTGATATCGGACGATAATTTCAGCATATTGCAGGTCACCGAGATCGTTGAATACGGTCTATAGCCGTTTACGCAGACCACGAAACCGCGCGCGTTTCAGTCACCTGTTTTTCGCTCCTGCCCCCGATATCCGACATTTTGCCCACGTAAACGGCAATCCTGGTCATGTTGCGGTCTGATCGGTCAAACCGGCCCGTGGGAAACCTCAACCTCCCCTTCACGCCGGAAGTGGCCCTGCCCACACACAATTGGGAGGGTCAATCGGTCGGGCCGTTGGTATA